>RFIZ01000008.1 GCA_003695105.1 Fidelibacterota bacterium | reverse complement strand
TTTCAATCCGTCCACACCCAGAATAAAGGCTCCGGTGGGGAAATCCGGTCCCGGGATGTGAGTCATCAATTCTTCGGTGGAAATGTCCGGATTGTCGATGAAAGCCACCAGACCATCCACCACCTCCGACAAATTGTGGGGCGGTATTTTGGTGGCCATTCCGACGGCAATTCCTTCGGAGCCGTTGATCAGCAGGGTGGGAATTACGGTCGGCAGGACGGAGGGTTCTTTCAGGGTTTCATCGAAATTGGGCACCCAGTCCACGGTGTCCTTGTCCAGATCCCGGAGCATCTCCGATCCGATGCGGGTCATGCGCGACTCGGTATACCGCATGGCTGCTGCATTGTCGCCGTCGATGGATCCGAAATTGCCCTGGCCGTCCACCAGCTGGTACCGCATGGAAAAGTCCTGGGCCATTCTCACCAGGGCATCATAAACCGATGAGTCTCCGTGAGGATGATATTTTCCCAAGACGTCACCGACAATGCGGGCACATTTTTTGTAGCCGCGGTTCCACTGCATGCCCAGTTCATTCATGCCGTACAAAATGCGTCGGTGAACGGGTTTCAAACCGTCACGCACGTCCGGGAGGGCCCGGGACACAATGACGGACATGGAATAATTCAAATAGCTTTCGCGCATCTCTTCGACGATGTCGCGTCCGATGGTATTGTCTCTCGCTATATCCACGTTTTACTCTATCTGCTTCTGAATGGTTGGAATTAAATATCCAGGTTGGTCACAAAGCGGGCATTGGTTTCAATAAACCGACGCCGGGCTTCCACATCGCTTCCCATCAAATCCTGAAAAGTCTTGGAGGCTTCGGCGGCATCTTCAATCGTAACCTGGAGAAGGGTCCGACGTTCCGGGTCCATGGTTGTGGACCACAATTGTTCCGGATTCATTTCACCCAGACCTTTATAACGCTGGATTTCGATTTTCTGGGATTTGTTTTCCCGGCGGAATTGTTCCACAGCCCGGTCCCGTTCCGTCTCGTCAAAGGCATAGATTTCCTTTTTCCCCTGACGCACTTTGAACAGCGGTGGCAACGCCAGGTAGACATATCCCCCGGTGATGATTTCCGGCATCTTCCGGTAAAAGAAGGTCAATAACAGGGTCCGGATATGACTGCCGTCCACATCGGCATCGGTCATGATGATGATCTTGTGATACCGCAGTTTTTCGATATCAAAATCGGAGGAAGAGCGCTCGCCGCCGTTTACTCCGTCCGTCTCTCCGCCGAACCCGGTTCCCAGGGCCGTGATGATGGTTTGAATCTCATTATTGCTGAGGAGTTTATCCAGGCGGGCTTTTTCCGCGTTGATTACCTTACCCCGCAGCGGCAATATGGCCTGAAAACGGCGGTCGCGCCCCTGCTTGGCAGACCCGCCGGCGGAATCTCCTTCAACCAAATACAGCTCGCACAGAGCCGGATCCCGGTTGGAGCAGTCAGCCAATTTTCCGGGAAGAGTGGAGCTGCCCAGGGCCGATTTTCTCCGGATCAGTTCCCGGGCTTTCCGGGCCGCATGCCGGGATCGGGCGGCCATGACGGCTTTTTCGATGATTTTGCGACCGATGGAGGGGTTTTGCTCCAGAAAATCCTGAATCCCTTCATACACGATGGCATCCACCAGTCCTTTGACTTCACCGTTTCCTAGCTTGGTCTTGGTCTGTCCTTCAAATTGGGGTTCGGGAACTTTGACGGAAATGATAGCGGTCAACCCCTCCCGGAAATCCTCTCCCGAGAGGGTCACTTTCTCATTTTTCCTAGCCTTGATCAAATTGTTGCGGGTCGCGTAATTGTTCAGAGCGCGGGTCAGGGCCGACCGGAAACCGGAGAGGTGGGTACCGCCTTCAATGGTGTTGATATTGTTCACGAAGGACAGAACATTTTCGTTATATCCGGCGTTGTAACGAACCGCCACGGAGACCGGTACCTCTCCGTCCTCTTTCTCCACCAGAATCACCTTGTTGTGGAGTGGTTGGGAGGCTTCGTCCAGGAATTTGACGAAATCCGCCAGTCCGCCCTTGTAATGGAATTTTTCTTCGACTTTCTCTGCCGACCGCTGGTCAACCAGGTTGATTTCCAGCCCTTTGTTCAAATAGGCCAGTTCCCGCAGTCGATCGGCAATGATATCGTATTCAAATCGGGTGGTGTTAAAAATTTCATCGTCGGGCAGGAAGGTTACCGTGGTACCGGTTCGTCTGGTTTTTCCTACTTCTTTCAGAGGACCCTGGGTGAGACCGCGGGCGTATTCCTGACGATAAATTTTCCCGCCCCGGTGCACCTCCGCCACCAGCCAGGCGGACAGGGCATTGACGACCGAAACCCCTACTCCGTGCAGTCCGCCGGAGACCTTGTAGGTTCCTTTGTCGAATTTTCCACCGGCATGAAGGACGGTCATTACCACCTCCAGCGCCGGTTTTTTCTCCTCCTTGTGGAGATCCACCGGAATACCCCGACCGTTGTCTTCCACTGTGACGGATCCGTCGGCATTGAAGGTAACGACAATTCGGCTGCAGTATCCTGCCAATGCTTCATCGACACTGTTGTCCACCACTTCATAGACCAGGTGGTGCAGACCGCGTTTTCCCACATCCCCGATATACATGGCGGGGCGTTTCCGGACTGCTTCCAGTCCTTCCAATACTTTGATATTTTCAGCGCTATATTGTTCAGATCCTTGTTTTGTCATAAAAACCGTATGTCCTTTATCAGCTGTGAGCCTAAGTGTGAATTCAATTTTTCCAGGATATCTTGTTTTCGGAAAAAAAGCTCTTGCCGCCAGGTGGAATTCCGGGCTTTCACCACCAGGCAGCCGTGCGCCACCTCTATCGGTTCAGTAGCCTCGGCGACGGCGTCACCGACTACCTGATTCCAGATTTCCAGTGCAGTTTGTTGCTGAACGGCCTTCTCAATTCCGGCCTGCTGCAATACTCGTTTCAGGGCCTGTCCCAACGATTCCATCAACCCAGCTTGACGGTATTTATTTCCCCCGGTTTGATTTCCAGCCCGTGGTGTTCCATATCCATCAGATCCGTCGTGGTTATGATCGTCTGAATCCCCGAATTCAGCAACGCTACGATCCTGCGGGAGCGATCAAAATCCAGCTTGGCGAACAGATCGTCCAGGAGGAAGGTGGGTGTTTTCTCCGTCTCGGTTCGTATCAGTTCAAACTCCGTTATCTTGAGCAAGGTCAACACCAGCTTTTGCTGCCCCTGGGATCCAAACTCCCGCAGTGATTCGCCGAACCATTCAAATTCAATCTGGTCACGATGCGGTCCGAAGGTGGTCCTCCCCAGCAATAGATCCCGGTTGCGATTGGAGATCAGTTGTTCCTGGTAGGCCTCCGGCGAATTGACCGGCACCGGTAAAGACGTACAGGAAAGCGATGCTTCCGGGAAAAAACGGGACCGGGAACGATCCAGTTCAGCCGCAAATTTATCCAGCCAGATTTGTCGTTCACGCCAGAGACTCATTCCCACCCTGGACAAGGAATGATCCCAGGCATCCAGTTCGGATTTGCCTGGCTCTGTGCGGTCCCCGGCTCCGGCCAGAAAGGCATTCCGCTGCCGTAAGATTCGCTGATAGGTCGATAATGTATCCAGATAAGAGCTGGACAGGACCGAAAACACCCGATTGAAATATTTCCTGCGGTCGGCAGGACTCCCCCGGACGATGATTTCTTCTTCCGGACTGAGAACGACCACCGGATTTTTCCCGACAATGTCACGGGTGCGCGCCACCGCCTTGCCGTTCAAGAGAATACGTTTGGTTCCATTCTCCATCTGATTCCATTGGACTTCCATGTCCGATCCGCGGTCTTCGAAGCGGCCCCGCACCTGAAAAAAGGGATCCCCTTTCCGGAGCAAGTCACGGGTCCTGGGTGTTTTAAAACTTCTCCCGATAGAAAGCAGGTGAATGCCTTCCAGGATCGAAGTCTTACCGGCACCGTTGGGTCCCCACAACACATTCACTGAAGGGGTGAACGTCTGGGTGTAGTGGGCGTGGTTGCGAAATGAAACCAATTCAATTTCCTTGATGGGCATAGAAAAGTTGAAGTATCGACCCTGTCCAGCGGCCGGACAACTACCGCCTCCGCTCAATCATTCAGACGAATGGGCATGAGCAGCATGGTGACATCCCTGTTTTCCGTAGGATTCTGCGGATAGAACAGAGCCGCGCTGATGGGCGTCTTGAATTGAGCGACGACTTTCTCATCGTTGATATGGGAAACGATATCTTTCAGATAGAGAGCGTTGTACCCGATCACCAGGTCTTCCCCCTCATATTCAGCTTTTAATTCTTCCTGAGCCCGGGACGCCTTCTCCGGGTCTTCGGTCGTAATCAGTGAGCGCTCGCTATTCAATCGTAACGCAATCTGCTGGGTGGATTTGTTGGAAAAAATGGACACCCTCCGAACTGAACCCAAAAATTCGTCCCGGTTGACCACCAGCTTTTTATCATTGTCCCGGGGAATAACCGATTCATAATCCGGAAACCGTTCATCGATGACCCGGGTGTAGACCGAATCGTCTCCGACCACCGCCGTAAGATGGTTTTCACTGAGGGACAAATCCAGTTCATCCGAGGCATTCAGCAGTGTATTCATCAAGCTGAGGAACTTGCGCGGCACAATCATTTCGCCGGAAAATTCCCCGTCTTCGTAATCCCGAACGATGTATTGAACCAGGCGATGCCCATCGGTGGAAACGGCCGTCAGTCGATCCGGTTCGAATTTGAAAAAGACTCCCGTCAGGGCCGGTTTCAGTTCATCCCGGCTCACGGCGAACAAAGTCATGTGGATAATGGATTGCAAGACGTCGCCCGACACCTGAATCGGTCGTTGATCCTGCACTTCAGGCAGAGCCGGAAATTCCTCGGCTGGTTTCCCCATAAGATCGTATACACCGGTGTCGGTAAAAATTTCCACTTTGTTCTGGGGATTGCTGGCAATGGTCAATCGTCCATCCGGCAGTGCGCCGGTGATTTCCAATAACGTTTGCAACGGAATGGCGACAGTACCCGGCTCTTCGATGCTGGCGGTCAGACGGGAAACCAGGGTGATTTCCAAATCAGTTGTTCGCAGGAAGACGGTATCATTTTCCACCCGGAAGAGGGCACAACTCAAAATGGGAAGTGTCGAACGAGCCGGCACAGCTTTGGAAAGTTTTTGTAAGGTGTTCAGCAGTTCAGATTTGGATGTGGATATTTTCATGTGAGTCCTGCAAAAGTTGATTTGTAGGATTAAATGTTTTCGCGGCTAATGAAGCTTTCGAGATTACCGAAATTCTGTCCGTTTCACAAGGAATTTTGCCTTTTCCACCGAAGAGAAAATTGAATAAAATGATTCATCCGAACTAAGAAAAGAAGACTTATATTTATTAGGCCTGGGGATAGAGTGGATAAGCGTGGGAAATCAGGCCGTTTTTTCTTCGTTAACCCGGCCCGTTATCGTTGTGGAAAACAGAGGAGTTTTCGGTGAACAACCGCGAGCGGAAGCGGGGATAAACATCTTTCTCCCATCCAGAAGAAACATAACATCTGCGGACGAAGGCTCTGGAAAAACCGGGGGATAACTGGAGTGGATAACTATTGGTTTTCGACAATCGAAAATCGTTTCCGGGCTTCCCGGATCCAATCCTGAAACCAGACCATCTTTTTGTGATTCAACGCCAGTTCTTCAATGCGGGACCAATGCGTTTCCAAATTGGGTATACCCCCGGGACGAACATCTTCGAGCCAGAGCAAATGGTATCCGTAGTCGGTTTTGACCGGACGGCTGCAGGTTCCGCGTTCCAGGTAAGGAACCACCTCCGCCAGTTCCGGAATGGAGAATTCACTTGGATTGACCCATCCCAAATCGCCGCCGATATCCTTGGTCTGGTCATCGGCTGAATATCGTTTGGCAAAAGCCTTGAAATCATCCAAGGTGTGAATGGAGTCCATCAAGGTGGTACCCCACTGATACGCCCGGCTTTCGTCGGCTTCCGAAATCTCGGGCTTCACCAGAATATGGCGCACGTGGATTCGGTCTCCTTTCTGATCCAGCGTCTGAATCAGATGGTAGCCGAAGTCCGTTCGGACCGGTTCGCTGATATCCCCCACCGGTAAAGTGAAGGCCACGACTTCGAATTCCGGCACCAGGGTTCCGCGTCGTACAAAGCCCAGATCCCCTCCCCGTCCGCGGGTACCCGGATCCTGTGAATACTGGTCCGCCGCCTCTTCGAAGGTGAGATTTCCCCAAATGATTTCCTGGCGCAGACTGTCCAGAAAATTCCGGGTCTGGGCTTCCTTTTCGGGACTGGGTTCCACCGGGAGAAGAATGTGACGGAGCTTGATCTCCGTGGGAAAGGGAGGCAAACTGTCGCGATAGGTATGAAAAAAATCAATTACTTCGTTACGAGTAATCTGAATCTTGTTCAGCAATTGTTGTTGATAACGATCTGTAACCAGCCGATCGTGCATGTCCTGCCAGAATTCACGGCGGAAAGACTTGAGCGACTGGCCCAGCATTTCTTCGGCTTTTTCCTCGCTGCCTGCCTGAGCGATAATGTTCTGGATCTGTTGATCCAGAGCTGATTCCACTTCTTTATCCTCCACTTCAACTGAATCCAGCTTGGCCATTTCCAACATGATCTTCTGGTCTATCAGGGAGTTCAACACTTCCTGTTGCAGCCGGATGAACCGGTCCGGGTTTTGCTGAGGATCGATCCGCTGTTGCATGGCTGTCATGGAGGCCAGTTGAGCCACATCGCTCTTCAGAATCAGGTTTTCACCCACGATGGCCGCCACACCCTCGATATATTGTGGCTGCTCCTGTGCCCAGAGACAGGAAAGTAAAAGAAGAGTAATACCCAGTGACCTCCGGGGTTTATTCATGAGGTTCATTCTCCATAAGTACTTCAATATGTGAATTTATTCGAAGACTGTCTATCAGTTTCAGGGCCGAAAGGTTCTGTCGTTCCGTGATCAATCGCTGATAGATCTCGTCGTATACCTGGTTCAGGGTTTTGGGAGAACCCTTGGGATAGCGATCCAGGATTTCGACCACATGATAGCCGGAAAAAGATTGGATGGGACCCAATATTTTGGCCCGGGATCGGCTATGGAAGATGACGTCATCCAGTTCCGGCAAAAGAAATCCTTTCCTGACAGTTACTGCATCAACGTGATATTTGGTAAAAAGTTCTCTCCGTTCTTCACCGGAAGAAGGGGCGCTCAGAAGGCGGAATACATTTTTGGCTTCCTGGATCGTAGGCAGAATAAAATGGTATATCCTGGCTTCGTCGGTATTGCGGACGAACATGGATCGGTTGGCCGTATAATAGTCTTTGATCTCCTGAGCCGTGACCGGTTGGATATGATGGATCTTGCTTTCGAGAAAAGTCTTTCCCAATAGTTTCCGACGATAGTCTTCTACCATCCGGGCCAGGGTCTGATCCTGGTCCAGGTTTTCCTGCAGTGCGGCCTGGTAGAGTAATTCTTCGTTCACCCACTGATTGATGACATCTTCCATAGAAACGGGATGTTGTTCGTATGAAAGCAGTCGTGCTTCCGCTTCCCGGCGGGTCAGTTGAGCTTGATTGACCCGCGCTACTACGGGATTGTCCGGAGTGGCCGCGGGCTCAGGGTTATTCTGATTAGAACAACCGACTAATAGAAGGGCGAAGAGGAAATTTATCCGTCGATCCATAAAGAAAAACTACACTATCTATCGGAAAGGGTGGAAAGCATTTCCGCGTACTGTCTCAGATACAGCTCCCAGGACTTGGTGGCGGAGGAAATTTCCAGCGTCAATGTTTCCCCGGAACCGGGAAGAAAGCGGTAAGGATCTCCCTGCGATTGGGGAACTGAAGTCATCAAGGAAAGACTGGACGGATCTCCGGGCAACTCGCCAAACTCCAGTCGCAATCGGTGGGCGTGGTAATGGACTTTGCGGAGCGGAGTACCCGTAAACCGTATTCTAAAATATGCCGCCTGCAACAGGTTTACCGTCGGCTGAGGCAGAGGGCCGAACCGGTCTCGTACTTCCTCTTCAATTTCCTGCAATTCAGGCAGGGATGCGACGGTGGCAATCTGTTGGTAGAAGTACAGCCGATCCTGGACTAAGGGCATATAGTCTTCCGGGATGAAAGCATCTTCCTGGATGGCCATCACCGGAGGAGAGGGTACCTGGTTCCTTCCCATCGAATCGTTGACCGCTTCCTGTAAAATTTGACAATATAAATCAAAGCCCACCTTGGCTAGATGCCCGCTCTGTTTGTAACCAAAAAGATTGCCTGCACCCCGAATTTCCAAATCTTTGAGGGCTACGTTATACCCGGAACCCAGGGAAGTGAATTGTTCGATGGCTTTGAGTCGTTGGTGGGCCTGGGGAGGTAATGTCCGCCCGGGGGGTATCAACAGATAACAGTAGGCCTGCCGATGCCCTCGCCCCACCCGGCCCCGAATCTGGTAAAGTTGGGCCAGACCAAAACGATGAGCTTCATTGATGACGATCGTATTGGCGTTGGTTACATCCAACCCGGATTCGATAATAGTGGTACAGACCAAAATGTCAATCTGGTTGGCAAAAAAGGCCAGAACAATCCGTTCCAGTTCACGGCTGCTCATTTGACCGTGAGCCACGGCAATAGATGCATCCGGAAACATCTTCTGTAACTTTTCGGCATAAAAGGGCAGAGAAAGCACATCGTTGTGTAAAAAATAGACCTGACCGTTCCGGTCCAGCTCAAACTGAAGGTGACGGCGAATGGATTCCCAGTCGAAATAATGGATTTCGGTAAGAATAGGTTTCCGGGTTTTGGGTGGCGTCTCAATGCGGCTGATTTGTCGGATTCCACTCAGCGATTGTTGTAGGGTCCTGGGGATGGGAGTAGCGGTGAGAGTCAGCACATCCAGGGAATGTTTCAATTGGCGGAATTTTTCCTTGTGGCGAACCCCAAACCGGTGTTCTTCGTCAATGATCAATAAGCTCAGGTCCGGAAAATGAATATCTTTCGACAGCAAGCGATGGGTGCCGATGACGACATCGACCTGTCCGCGCAGCATCTGTTCCAAAATTTCGGCTTGTTCTTTCCTCGTGCGGAAACGAGAAAGTAGCTCTACCCGTACACCCAGAGGCTCCAGTCGGGAACGGGAAGAAATAAAATGCTGATCAGCCAAGATGGTGGTCGGTGCCAGGAACAACACTTTTTTCCCGCTGATAACCACGCGAAGGATGGCGCGCAGAGCCACCTCGGTTTTGCCAAATCCTACATCACCGCAGATGAGGCGATCCATCGGCTGCGGACGGTCCAAATCGGACATAACATCTTCAATAGCTTTCTTTTGATCTGCGGTCTCTTCATAGGGAAAGGAGGCCACCAGTTCTTCATACAATTCGTTCACGGGGTCATAGCGAAAGCCGCGGGATCGTTGCCGGGAGCGATAGGTTTCGATGATTTCCTGAGCCACCTCCTGAACGGAAGAGCGGACACGTCGCAACTCCCGTTGCCAATGGCTGGTACCCAGGGTCGATAACTCGGGAGGGTGCTCTTCTGAAACATTCAGTCGATGGACACGGTCAAATTTTTCGACGGGTACGTATACTTTTCCACCGTCGCGGTAATCAATCCGGATACATTCCTGAGTCCCCTTTTTTGATGGAATGATTTCCAGGCCGCGATAGCGACCAATCCCGTAATCCCGGTGGACCAGATAATCTCCCCAGTCCAGGTCAGTGAAGGAAGAGATGCGGGATTGGTACCGATAATCGGACAAATCCCAGCGAGTATTCACGGTGCTGTTTCGACGAAAGAGGCGGGCGATTGACAGACCCAGGACCGACTGTTTTCCCATCTGAAAATGTCTTTCGACAGACCCCAGTACTAATTGAACCCCATTCGACAGAAAGGGCTGGATTGCCTGGAGCTGCTCCTGGGTTTCCAGAAATACGAATGTTTTGGAAAAAGACTCCACTATTTCCCGGAAGGCATCTTCATGTGACCGAATCCAGGAAAGCGAAACATCCTGAAATTTCTGTACGGGAAGCGTTCGGGGAATGGGTGTTTGCGGGGATGGTGACAGCGACAATTGGTTAGCTGTCATCCGGATTTCCACCCGGTCCTGTTCAGGAAATGTTTCCAGGAACGAAAGTTCCGGCTCGTATTCCGGCAATTGGGATGGAGGCAAAAGGATGAATGACTCTACTTCTTTGATCCGCCGCTGAGACAGGGGATTGAAAAGACGTAAGGATTCCACGGTGTTACCGAAAAATTCGATTCGCAGCGGATGGGCAGAATAGGGAAGAAACACGTCGACAATTCCGCCTCGCACGGCAAAGGATTTGGGGTCGCTGCAGGTGGGAACCGATTCATAGCCCCAGCTGTTCAGTTTTTCAATCAGATCTTCCCGGGTACATTGGGTTGATCCGACTTGGAGCCGAATTTCTTTTTCCTGCTTCTTCGCAGGTGTGAAAGCAGGTTCCTCCAGAGCGAAAGAAGTGGTAAAAATTAAGCCCGGCGTCCCTTGTCTGATCATGCGAACCGTTTCTTCACGGTAGCGTTCGTTCAGCACCCCGAAGCCTTGCACCGCCTCCCGCTTGTTGCTCCGCGACGGGAAATAAAAGGCGTGACCGGGATCGAAATTGTAATACAGACGATAGAGATCTTCCGCGGTCCGATCGTCCGGACAGGACAGGAGCACTGCTTTTGTCGCCTGCGAAAGGATCTGAACCAGCAACAGCGGCGATAAATCTACCGGTGTTCGCTCTCCTGCACCCGGCTCTGTGTCTACCGGAACAGCGGGCAGGGTACGGGCGAATTCCGACGGGGAGAGAATCGTTTCACGTGAAACCGACACCGGAACTACCTTCGCGCCAGGTAGACGGACAAAACAGCAATATCTCCCGGGTTGACGCCCTGGATGCGCATGGCCTGACCCAGAGTTTCCGGTCGTATCAGACTAAGTTTGTCCTTCGCTTCGTTGGTTAGCCCCGTGAGACTGCGATATTCCAAATCGGTCGGGATTCGGATGTGTTCATGGTGTCGTGCCTGTTCCACCTGTGCTTCCTGCCGACGGATATACCCCTCATATTTAACCGCAGTTTCCACTTCCAGCCGAATCTCATCCATCAACCAGGGCTCCCACTCCGCCGGAGCGGGAGGCATCTTCACCGGAAGGTGAGAGAAGGCAATTTCGGGTCGTTTCAAAAGTTGACGCGCAGGTAGAGATTGTTTCAGGAGGGGCAGTCCCTGTTGTTGCAGAGTGGGATTGATGGCGGCGGGACCGATCGATTGGTCAAGGACGGAGTCAAGCGAAGACTGGTAAGAGAGTTTCTGCTGGAGAAACTGAATTTCCTGGTCACTGAGTAAACCGTATTTCTGAGAATAGGATAATAAACGCGCATCGGCATTGGAATAACGAAGCAATAATCGATATTCCGCCCGCGAAGTAAACATCCTATAGGGTTCCAGGGTGTCTTTGGTGATGAGATCGTCGATCAAAACCCCGATATAGGCCACGTCACGTCCTAAAATCAACGGCTCCATATCTCGGGATCGACAAGCGGCGTTGATCCCGGCGACGAGACCCTGGGCGGCCGCTTCTTCGTAACCGGATGTTCCGTTGATCTGACCGGCGAAAAACAACCCCTGTATCCATTTGGATTCCAGGGTATTCTTGTGCTGATTAGGAGGAATGAAATCATATTCGATGGCATAACCCGGCCGGAGAAATTCTACCTGTTCCAGGGCCGGGATTCGTCGCAGGGCCTGCAGTTGGACCCCCTCAGGCAGGCTGGTGGAAAAACCATTGGTATAAATTTGCCGGGAGTGTTTCCATTCCGGTTCCAGGAATAACAAATGTTGATCCCGGTGAGCGAAGCGGTAAACTTTGTCCTCAATCGAAGGACAATAGCGCGGACCGGTTCCATGGATATCCCCCGAATACATGGGTGATTGAGACAGATTCTCCCGGATAAGGTCGTGTACCGCTGGTGAGGTATAGACCTGATGACAGGGAAGTTGCGGTGGTTGGAATTGGGTCGTGAAACAGGAAAAGGGGACCGGGCGTTCATCCCCATATACGACAGCAGTTTTATCCCAATGAATTGTATCCGCATCCAGACGGGGAGGGGTTCCGGTTTTCAGTCGCCCGGTGCGATACCCCAGGGATTGTAAATACTCTGTCAAACCTTCCGCCGCCGCTTCACCCATGCGGCCGGCCCGGATTTTTTGGGGACCAATATGAATCAATCCGTTCAGGAAGGTACCGCAGGTCAGCACCACGTTTTCGCCTGAAATCAATCGACCATCCCGTAGAATCACCCCGGCGACGCGGTCGGACTCAACCGCCAGCCGAACCACTTCACCCTCCAAAAGGTCGAGGGTGGCAAGCCGGGATACGTGCTTTTGGACCAGCCGTTCATAGACGCGTTTATCTACCTGGGCCCGGGGAGACCAGACACTTCTGCCCTTGGAACGATTCAGCAGTTTGAACTGTAAACCAGCCTGATCGGTAAACCGCCCCATAAGACCGCCCAGGATATCCATTTCCCGGACAATTTGACCTTTGGCCAGTCCTCCGACGGCAGGGTTGCAGGACATCCGAGCAATACTCTTACGATCCAGGGTGACCAGTGCCGTTTTTAGTCCCAGTTTGCAGGCGATGGCTGCGGCCTCAACGCCGGCGTGTCCCCCGCCGACAACGATCAAATGGTAGGTTCCGGGGATCCGTTTCACGTGAAACTACTTCCCGACACAGAATTCCCGGAAGATGGTGTTAAGAATCTCATCCGGGGTAGTTTTTCCCAGCAAGAGGTCCAACGCGTTTAGGGCCTCCCGCAGTTCGAAAGAAATCAGTTCCAGAGGAGGTGGATTCTGCCGAAGCAGATGAAGAGATTTTTCCAGCGGCTGAACAAATTGTTGCATCGTTTCAAATTGACGGATCGTAGCCAGGGCCACGGAACGCTCCGGTCCCTGGTCACGGATCAGGAGGCCTTTCATTTCTTCCAGAAGTTCCGGCACCCCTTCTCCGGTCAAAGCAGAGATGTATATTTCCTGCCCCTGTGACTTGGCCTGGAAAGAGTTGGGTTTGGAGGGGAGCAAATCAATTTTATTGAAAATTTTCAACACGGGAACCGCAATTGATTCTCCGGGATCTTCGTCCGTGGGATGGTTAACATCCTGGATCCAGAGTACGATGTCGCAGCTGTCGATCAGAGAACGGGTTTTATCAATACCGGCTTTTTCGATCTGGTCTGAACTTGACCGCAATCCAGCCGTATCCATTAGTTGCAGCGGAATTCCCTCCAGATGAAAATTGGCGCTGATATAATCCCGGGTGGTTCCGGGGACAGGACTGGTTATGGCACGATCGTCCTGCAGTAAATAGTTGAACAGGGTGGATTTTCCTGAGTTGGGGGGACCAGCCAACGCCACCACCGCTCCTTCGTTCAACAATTGCCCCCAGCGATACGAGGAAAGCAAAGCCCTTCCTTCCTGTTCCAGATCGGTCAGATCGGCCGTCAAACGGGGGACCAGATCAGCACCAATCTCTTCCTCCGAGATGTCCAGCACATATTCGATTTGTCCCAGGGCAGTCACCAAACGCTTCTTCAGGTGTCCGATTTGGGTTGAAAGCCGCCCCTGGAGCAGACGCCGATTCAGCCGGGAACTTTCAGATGTTTGAGCTCCAATGAAGGCGGCAACAGCCTCCGCCTGGATCAGATCCATTTTTCCATTCAGGAATGCCCGCCGGGTGAATTCGCCCGGCTCCGCCAGTCTGGCACCGAGATCGCAAATCAGATGCACCAGTTTTTGTACCACCAGAGGACTCCCGTGACAGGAAATTTCTACCACATCTTCGCCGGTATAGGAATGGGGCGCCTGAAAATAGACGGCGACGGCATCATCAATGATTTCCCCGCTCGTGTCCACGACGTGAAGATGGGTGGCCCGGTGGGTGGGGAGGATCCGGTGCCGGGAATCCAGTTGCTTCAGGATCCGTGGCGATTCAGGGCCGCTGAGTCGAACCACCGCCAGCCCGCCGACACCGGGTGGGGTGGCCGGGGCGACGATCGTGGGGGTGGTCCTCATTTTTTTCGGGTGGATTTCCCGCGGCTGTTTACCGGCACCGGAGCGGGTTCAGCCGGCGTAAGGTATTTTTGTTGGACAATAGTCAAAACATTAAACAAGGTATAATAAAGATTCAACCCGCTGGGAAAGCGATAGAAAATAAACAGCATCACAAAATTCATAATATACGTCATTTGTTTTTGTTGTCCGGGTGCCTGCGTGGTCGGCATCATCATTTGCTGAAGCAGCATGGTGGCGGCCATGATGATGGGAAGAATATTCAAAGGAAAACTGCCGATGTGAAGCAAAGTATCCGGCGCAGACAGGTCTTTAATCCACAACACAAAAGGTGCGCCCCGCAACTCGATCGTGGACCGGAACACCTGAAACAAGGCGATCAACAAAGGCATTTGCAACAGGAGAGGCAGACAACCGCCCAAAGGATTCACGCCATATTCCTTGTAGAGGTTCATGGTGGCCTTATTTAGCTTTTGAGGATCGTTTTTATACTTTTCCTTGAGCTTAACCAACATAGGTTGGATTTGTTGCATCTTTTTAGTGGATTGATAACTCTTTTTTGTGAGTGGATAAACAATAATTTTTACGGCGATAGCAAAAAGAATTAAAATCACGCCATAGTTGGGGATCCATTTATGAGACCAGGTTAACAGGGCCAGGATACCGCGGCTGATGGGCCGAATGATGGACCAGCCCATGGTCATGATTTGATCCAATCCTTCGTCAATGGCATGAATCCGTTTGTATTCCAGAGGTCCCAGATAGAGAGCGATTTTCTGAGGCGACTCCGCCGATGCAACCAAGGTCACACTGTAGACAGGTGTGCCGTCTTCGGTTTTGGCTCCTTCTATACGGGCTCCGACTCCTGCCTGTTCCGGTAACAAAGCGGCTCCAAAATATTTGGAGCGTACCGCCACCCAGTTCGTTTTCCCCGTCAATTGATCGTTGAGCTCTCCTTTACGGGGAATCTTCGGATCGTGCACTTCACCGGCCTGATAGACATAACCCCGGAAATAGAACAAATCATCTTTAGGATTTTTTTCCGTGACGGGCATTCCACCTTTCCAGCTGATGGAAAAAGTATTTTCCGAAAGCAGGGAAGCCGGAGCGGTAAAATCAACCTCTACATCGATTACATACGAATCGGCGTGAAAACGCAGGGTTTTGGTAACGGGTTTACCCAGAACGGATGTCCGGAAATGTAATTCCCGGGTTCCGGTGTCAACCTCCAGGGCCGAATCTTCGTCCACCAAGGTCCAATGGTGGTCCAGAACAAGGTACTCCCCGTCTATGGACAACGATTGTAATAACAGATTATTCCGATTCCGCGGAATGATCAGTTGCACCGGCAGGGTATCAAACATGGTATATTGATGCAACTGGTAGGATTGCAGCGAACCGCCGTTCCTGGAACTGATTATGGCGGTATAGAGTGGTGTATCCACGGTGACCGCAGTCGAATCGCCAACCGGATATTCGCCGGAATCCGGAGAAGCGGTAGTCGTCATCGGCACATTGGCCGTTGACGGTTTTGCTCCCGGAAGAAGGGTATCCGGGACCACTGCGGTGCTGTCGGCGGCTTGGGGTGCCGGAGGAGGAGCCACAATGTTCATATAATAGGGTGTCAGAATCAGAACAACGGCAATCAGAATGAAAGCCAATACCGAATTTCTATCCATGGATGATGAGGGGGTTATCGCACACAGGTGATTTCAAAAAAAACAGGCGGCGGCTATGCCAGGCACAACCCGCCGCTGGTTGGATTCATGGCTCGTGGGTCGGTTAGACGGTTAACCGTTTCCGTCCCTTGCGACGGCGACGACTCAATACCCGGCGTCCGCCCACGGTTTGCATCCGCGCACGAAAACCATGTTTGTTTTTGCGCTTGCGATTGCTGGGCTGAAAGGTTCTTTTCATTTTTTCTCCAATTTGAGCCGGGGAAAATACTATTGGGGATAATTACGGATAAACTCCTTTTTCGTCCCTACAAAACCAAACAGGATAATGATCTCCGAACAGAAAAACAATTTTTTATCGACGGAGACGAGGGAAACCGGTGAAAAGAGGTTGGTTGTGGGTGGGCGGACATGCCTAATTTTTAACCGGAGGAGGGATGTGGATAACTTGTGGATAATTAAAATCTTTGTGGAAAAATGGAAATCTGGTCGAAGACAAAGGAATTATTGAAAGAGCGACTGACTGAACATGCTTATAACACCTGGTTTGAGCCGGTTCAGTGCATTGCAGAAAACGGTTCCGAACTGGTTTTGGAGGTTCCCAACCAATTTTTTTATGAATGGATCGAGAGCCATTACCGGCCCACGCTGGATACCATCTTTCGAAACGATTTTCACCTGGATCTGTCGATAAAATATACGGTTTCACCGGAAACAGTGGTTACGCCCGTTTACCAGGATGATCCGCCCTCTCAGCCGGAACGGAAAAAACTGGCCCGGCCGTTTTTGAATAAAAATTATACCTTTGCCACGTTCATTGAGGGCAGCAACAACCAGTTTGCCCGGGCGGCGGCTTTCAATGTAGCCGAAACACCCGGTACCAGCGCCTTCAATCCGTTGGTAATCTATGGCGGTGTCGGTTTGGGGAAAACTCATCTTTTGCATGCCATCGGCAACCATATTCTGGCTACCCGTCCCAACCTTCGGGTCCTCAGTGCTTCCAGCGAAAAATTCACCCAGGACTTCATTGCCAGCATTCAGAAGAACAAAACCATTGAATTCTCTCGCTATTATCGCAAAGCGGATGTCCTGTTGATTGACGATATTCAATTTTTTCAGCGGAAAGAGCAGACCCAGGAACAGTTTTTCCATACCTTCAACGCCCTCTACCAGGCCGGAAAACAAATTGTCCTGACGGCGGACCAGTATCCCGGGGAAATGAAAGGGTTGCAGGAACGATTGTTGTCCCGATTTCAATCCGGCCTGGCGGTGGATATCCAACCCCCTGATTTTGAAACCCGGGTTGCCATTCTTCTGGAAAAAGCCGAGATGAACGGCCTGGAGTTGCCCTATACCATGATTGAATACATGGCCACTCATATTAAAGATAACATTCGGGAGCTGGAAAGCACCATTATTCGGTTGCTGGCCACTTCTTCCTTGTTCAATCGGGATATCGACATGGATCTGGTCCAGAAGGTGGTGGCGGAACGGGTGGGAAAACAGGTCCAAACCGACCTCTCCTTTGAGCAACTGGTACGTTATGTTTCTGAAGCAACCCATGTCACGGAAAGGGAAATTCTGGGACACCGCCGTACAAAGCACATTGCCGAAGCCCGGCAACTGGCCATGTACCTGTCCCGAGAATTAACCCAGAATTCCCTTACAGCCATCGGATTGTACTTCGGCGGCCGGGACCATACCACCGTCATGCACGCCTGTCAGAAAATGGAGAAACAACTGCAGGAAGATCCCCGCCTGCGAAACTTGATCCATACTGCCAAGCGTGAATTGACCCGCTTGCCCTTGGGAATGCCAGGGGCGTGAGCAGAATGGTACATCGTGACCCCGGTCACAATAAGTGAACCATTTTCTTGACAGCGTTCAGGACAGCGACCTATATTCCTGCCGATTGATTTGGAAACGGTGGGATTCGAACACCCCAAACCGGTGTTTTGAGATCTCCATGGAGTTGGAGGCTCCCAAGATTTCAAATTCAAACCTGGAACGAACTCTGTAGGAGGACC
>RFIZ01000101.1 GCA_003695105.1 Fidelibacterota bacterium | reverse complement strand
GCCCGAAAAGGACAGCGTCCCCGTCCAGGCGTCCGCCGTCAGGCGCCACCGGCCGGCCAGGGTGACCGGCACCGGCTCTTCGATCCGGTAGCGCTTCCCCCCAATCCAGACCGTCTCCACTTTCGTCTGGCGCTGGAAATAGTCTCCGTCCGTGATGGTCAGATTGGCCAGGGCGCCGGGACGCAACCGGCCCAGCTGGTTTTCCAGGCCCAGGGCCCGGGCGGGAATGGTGGTGAGGGCCGCCAGGGCTTCCGCGGGCGCAAGTCCTCGTTCGACGGAACGAACCAAGTTTTGATGAAAGGTCTTCGGGGAGTCGGTTCCTTCCGGCGTGATCGAAAACAGGAGTCCGGCGGCGTGCATCCGTTGCAGGTTGTCGGGGGCCTGGTCCCAGTGTTTCAATTGTTCGGTGGAATATTGGAGAGCCCGGTAGGGGTCGGACACGTCCGGCGGGGCGGGGTAATTCACCGGGGCGATCACCAGCGGCGCGGCGGCGGCGATTTCCTTCAGGCGCCGGTACTCGTAGCCGCTGCCCCGGAGCCAGAGACGGAGATGGAACTCCCGGGCTATTTTGATCGCCCGCAGAGCGGCCAGTTCGTCTCCGGTGGGAAAGAGGAAAGGACGGTTGTTTTCCCTGGCGGTGGCCAGCCTGTCCAGGGCGGGATTGGTCTCCGGGACCGGATTGCGGTCGGGATATTTTTCATAGATTTGCCAGGCCCGGCGGTACCAGTCGGCGTCGTACAAAGTTTGCCGGATGAGGGCAATGCACCCCAGCAGGGAGTTGGGATACTGTTTGGACGACCAGCCGCCATAGCGGAATTGCACCACCTGGGCCAGGTCCGGCCGCAGCACGGTGCCGGCTTCGTCCAGCAGGACCACTCCTCCCGTTCCGGCGAAGATTCCCTCCTGGGGCACCGCCAGTCCGGCTCCGAATCCGGCCTCCCGGCGGTGTTGGACGGCGGCGGCTTCTGGGGACCAGTCATCCACGGCCAGGTCTTCGGCGTGCACCTGTTCGTTCCAGTGTCGCAAATGGCTTGCAGAGGGGGAATCTTTGTGCTGGACGGGAAAGTAGAGATCGATGAACCCGGGATAGATGTGGCGGCCGGTGAGATCGATTTCGGTGGCGTCGGCCGGGAGGTTGGTCTTTTTCCCGGCGTAGGCGATTTTCCCGTCCCGGATCACCAGCAGACCGTCTTCGATCGTGGTCTCCGGATCGATGTGGAGGCTGGCGTGGGTCAGGGCCCAGGTTTGGGGAGGATGCCGGTGAAAATCGGCCACCGGCGCCGTCTGGGCGACCAGGCCGCCGGACAGAAGCAGGGCCGTGAGCAGGGTGCGAATGGTCATTGGGATCTTTCTCCGAATCAACAGTCAGGGATCAGGGAAAGAATTTAGAGCGGCGGACCTGACCTGCCAACGACGATTTCCGGGTCCGGACCGGGAGGGAGGATTAGAAATTGGGCCCTTTGAAATCGGTGGCGGTCAGACGGGTGGTGATGAGGTCGAAGGCTTCGTCCACGGAATCCACGATGGAAAACAAATTCAAATCTTCGGGTTTGATCGTTTTCACCCGGACCAGGTACTTCCAGTTGATCACGTTGGACCAGTACTCCCGGCCGTAGAGAATGATGGGGATGTTCTTTTTGATTTTCCCTGTCTGGAGAAGGGTCAGGATTTCCAGCAATTCATCCAGGGTGCCGAATCCCCCGGGGAAGGCGATCAGGGCCTTGGCCAGGTAGGCCATCCAGAATTTCCGCATGAAAAAGTAGTGAAACTGCATGTCCAGATCCGGTGTGGTCCAGGGGTTACCGGACTGTTCGAAGGGCAGGGTGATATTGAGACCCACGGCCAGTCCCTTGGCGTCGGAGGCGCCCCGGTTGGCCGCCTCCATCACTCCCGGACCGCCGCCGGAGGTAATGATGTAGCGGTGGTGGCTGTTCTTGAGACCCTTGCTCCATTCGGTCAGACGGTAGGCCAGATCATGGGCTTCCTGATAATAGCGGCTCATGGCCAGATCGTGTTCCAGCCGTTCCCGCTCTTCCGGCGGCAGATCCGGGGCGGCCCCTTCCAGGGCTTCGCGGGCGCTCTCCGGATCCTTGATCCGGGCGGACCCGAAGAAAACGATCGTATCTTCCACCCGGTTGCGGCTGAAACGCTGGCGGGGACCGTAATATTCGGCCAGGATGCGGATCGAACGGGCGTCGGCGCTGCTCAAAAATTCCTGATTATAATAAAAACGCTGTTTTTCTCGTGACATACGACCTCCAATACACCATCAGCGGGATTCGAAAAAGGGGTGCGAATATACAGCGACTGGATGAAAATTCTACCATTCCAGTTGGGGAAAGGGACTGTCAACTTGTTCTTTTGCACCACGCTTTCAACCATCACAACGAATGAGGTGTGTCTGTGGGGATTCAACGACTGTGTAACCGGCTGGCTCTTTGGGGGAGTCTGGTCTTTCTGATGGGTTGCGCCGCTACCGGTATGCGGGGGGAGCCGTCTTCCTGGGCCCGTCGGACATTGCGCCGCCTGACTTTGCGGGAAAAAATCGCCCAAATGATGATCTATCACACCAATCTCTACTATCGGAACGACCAGGATCCCCACTGGCAGGAATTGATCGATCTGGTGCAGACGGACGGGATCGGGGCCATCCACGTGTATTTTGGTGATGTGGGTACCTCCCTTACCCGGTTGAACGAATTGCAACGGCTGAGCAAGGTGCCGATCCTGCTGGACGCGGATATTGAATATGGATTGGGGGCCCGGTTTCCCGGCAGCACGCCCCTGCCGCCGCTAATGGCCCTGGCCGCCACCGGCGATCCCCATTGGGCCTATGAGGCCGGCCGCATCGCCGGGGAGGAGGGCCGGGCCGTGGGCATCCGCTGGAATTTCTCCCCGGTGGTGGATGTGAACAACAATCCCGACAATCCCATCATCAACACCCGCTCCTTCGGGGACAATCCGGAACTGGTGAGCACGTTTGGAAAAGCGTTCATGGACGGCATGCATGCGGCCGGGATGCTGGCCACCGCCAAACATTTTCCGGGTCACGGCGACACCCGGACCGATTCGCACCGGGCGCTGGCCGAAATCCCCAGTGATTCCACCCGGCTCTGGTCCCTGGAACTGGCTCCCTTCCGGGCTCTGATCGACGCGGGTGTGGACGCGGTGATGGTCGCCCACGTCCATGCTCCCGACTACCAGCCGGAGGCCGACGTTCCGGCGACACTGTCTTCGTTCTGGATCACGGACATTCTGAAACAGCGCCTGGGTTTCCGGGGCGCAGTGGTGACCGATGCCATGGGGATGGGGGGGATCACGACCCGCTATTCCGACGCCTATGCGCTGGTGGCGGCCATCAATGCCGGCTGTGACATCATCATCCAGAACCACCATATCCGGGAGTCCATCGACGTGGTGGAACGGGCGGTACGGGAGGGGCGTATCCCGGCTGCCAGAATCGACGAGGCGGCCCTGAAAATGCTGGAACTGAAAGCCAAAGCCGGCCTGAACCGGGAGCGGCTGGTGGATCCGGACTACACCCGGGTCCATTTCGGTTCCCCGGAACACCGGCGCCTGGCCGAAGACATGGCCGCCCGGTCCGTGACCCTGGTGCGGAACGACGGTCCTTTCCTGCCCCTGGATCCGGACGACCGGGATTCCGTTTACGTCATCGATATCTACAGCCGGCCATTTGCCCATTCCCAGTCGGTCTTTTCCCGGCGGTTGGCCGCCGCCGGTCTGCCGGTCATTCCCCGGGCCGTGGACGAAACCGACGGCGACACCTATCTCCGGGGACTTCTGGATGAAATTCCGGAAAACGGCCGGGTGATTCTCACTTCCTTTTCCATTCCCCGGGCCTGGCGGGGGGCCATCTACCTGACGCCGCGGCAGACCCGTTTCGTGCAGGCGGTGGCCCGGAAAACCAGCCGAATTCTGCTGGTGAGTTTCGGCAACCCCTACCTGATCCGGTCGTTTCCGGAGATTCCCAATTACCTGGTCAATTACAAGGATCAGCCCCTGTTGCAGACAGCCGCCGCCCGGGCCGTACTGGGACAGGCCCCCATCGGCGGGAAGTTGCCGGTGGCCATCCCCGGCATCGCGCCGTCCGGCAGCGGACTGGAACTGGAGGCCCGTCCCTGGCCGGAGCCGTCCCCGCCTGCCCGCGCCTCCCGGCTGATCCGGGTATTGCCGGAAGAGATGGGTCTGGATGTGTCGCCGTTGGACGAAGTGCTCCGGGAAGCCGTGGCCGATTCGGCCTTTCCCGGCGGTGTGGTTCTGGCGGCCCGCCACGGAAACATCTTTCTCCACCGGGGCTTCGGAACCCACACCTACGCCGGCCATACACCCACCCGGATCGGCCACATCTTCGATCTGGCCAGTCTCACCAAGGTCATTGCCACGACTCCGGCCGTCATGAAGCTGGTGGAAGCCGGAAAACTGAATCTGGATGATCCGGTGACGAAGTATCTGCCGGACTTCGGCGGCTCCACTCCGGACCAGACGGAACTGAAGGAGCGGATCACCATCCGCCATTTGCTCACCCATTCCGCCGGATTCCCGCCCTTCCGTCCTTTCTATCGTATGCCCGGCACACCTGCAGCCCGCATGGACAGCGTTCTCCATACGGATCTGATGGTTCCCCCCGGCGATTCCACCATCTATTCCGATATCGGGATGATCACCCTGGGCCGGATCGTGGAACACATTACGGGGCAATCCCTGGACCGGTTCACGGCCGATTCCATCTTTACTCCCCTGGGCATGGCGTCCACCGGATTCAATCCTCCCGCCGGGCGGCTCCACCGCATCGTACCCACGGAATACAGCGAAACCGAAGGAGGTTTCATCCACGGCCATGTCCACGATGAGAATGCCTACAGCCTGGGGGGAGTCGCCGGTCATGCCGGTCTGTTTTCCACCGCCTATGATCTGGCGCGGTTCGCCCAGATGATGCTCAACGGCGGCGAGCTGGACGGGGTGCGCATCTTTCAGCCGGAGACCATCGACCTGTTCACCCGGCGGGCGGAGGTGGTGCCCGGTAGTTCCCGTTGCCTGGGCTGGGACAGTCCGGAGGGCTGGGCCAGCGGGGGTGTATACCTGAGCGACCGCAGTTACGGCCACACCGGGTTCACCGGCACCAGTCTCTGGATCGACCCGGAAAACGACTGTTTCGTCATTCTCCTGACCAATGCCGTCCATCCCTACCGCGCCTACAAGAATCCCGATTACTACGACTGGCGTCAGAAAATCCATTCCACGGTCTATGAAATCATGGGTTTCACCGAACCCAATCCTCACCTGCAATGGCGTCCCCGCTGGGCGACAGAGGAGAAATAGGAGCCG
>RFIZ01000100.1 GCA_003695105.1 Fidelibacterota bacterium | reverse complement strand
GTGCCACAGATGGCGGTTTTGTGAATCTGGATCAGGACGTCGTTGGTGCCGACCCGGGGGAGGGGGGAATCTTCCATCCAGACGCCTTTTTCGGGAAATTTTTTCACAAGGGACTTCATGCGTCGATCCTGGATAATGGCGTTAAATCATGATGACATGACGGAAAAATTTACTTCGCTCCGTCGGGGAAAACAAAGACACCGGATTCGATCCGGCCGGAGGATCCCCGGGGGAAGTACCTGGTTGTTTGTTTGCCCTGAAGATCGCCCCTAAATTCGGCTCCGCAAATCGCAACAATTCCACCTCAATGGCCAAAGTCATCTCTATCAGTAATCAGAAGGGCGGTGTCGGGAAAACCACCTCCGCCGTCAATATCGCCGTCAGTATGGCGGTGTCGGAGGTGAAAACTCTCCTGATCGACATGGACCCGCAAGCGAATGCCACCACCGGAGTCTCTTCATTGTTCAAAGCGAACGGAACGTCGGTCTACGATGTCCTCACCCGACAGACCAAACTGGAAGAGGCCATCCACCATACCGAATTTGAGAACCTGGATATCCTGCCCTCCACCCACGATCTGGTGGGAGCCGAAATCGAACTGGTCAGTGTCATGGCCCGGGAGTATCAGTTGCAGAATCAGTTGGTTACGGTGACCCGGGATTATGACTATATTTTTATCGATTGTCCCCCCTCCCTGGGGTTGCTCACCATCAATGCGCTGGCCGCCTCCGATGCGATTATCATCCCCATTCAATGCGAATATTATGCGCTGGAAGGACTGGGACAATTACTCAATACGATTCGCTTGGTCCAAAGACATATTAACCCCAAATTGTCCATTGCCGGGGTCCTGTTGACGATGTATGACAGCCGGTTGAATTTGTCCAAGGAAGTGGCGGCGGAAGTGCGGAGTTACTTCCAGGACAAATTATTTCAAACGGTTATTCAGCGAAATGTTCGGCTGGGGGAAGCGCCCAGTTTCGGAAAACCGGCCCTGCTCTATGACGCCAATTCCACCGGCGCCCGCAACTATCTGGAATTAGTGGAGGAGATATTAACCCGTGACAGCTAATCGATTAGGCCGGGGGCTGGAAGCCTTGATCCGACCCCAGGAAGACATCGTCACCGGACACAAACCCGGCGTCTTGTCAATTCCCCTGGATCAGATTCACGCCAATCCCTTTCAACCCCGTCAGGAATTTGATGAGGCCGGTTTGGAAGAACTGGCCAATTCCATTCGGGAGAAGGGAGTTCTGACGCCGGTCACGGTACAGGAACAGGACAGTGGAGGATTCCGGCTGGTGGCCGGAGAACGGCGTTGTCGTGCCGCCCGCCTGGCCGGTCTGACCGAAGTGCCCGCTTACGTGGTGGAGGTGTCTTCCGAGGCCGAAATGATGGAAATGGCCCTCATTGAAAATATCCAGCGCCAGGATCTGAACCCCCTGGAAGAGGCGGAAGCCTATGCCGTTCTTCACAGCAAATTCGATTTGTCGCAGGAAGCCATCGCCCGTGCCGTGGGGAAAAACCGGACCACGATCACCAATGCGTTGCGGCTGTTGAACCTGCCACCGCGCATCCGGACGAGCCTCCAGAAAGGGGAAATTTCCGCCGGGCACGGAAGGGCCATTCTGCAAATGAAGACGCCCCGGGCCATGGAAAAATTGTGGCGAACCATCTGTCAGAAAGCCCTCAGCGTCCGCCAGGCGGAGGCTCTGGCCCGGGATTGGTCGGCACCCCGGAAAGCGGGGAAATCGTCCCGACCGGCGGTCTCTCCGGAGGTTCAGGCCATCGAGAACGACCTCATTTCCCGGTTGGGAACGAAAGTCAGGCTCAAATCCGGTCGCAAAGGCGGAGTCATCGAAATCTCCTATTTTTCGGACGAAGAATTGGATCGATTACTGGACCTGCTTCGATCGTTGGGGAACTGAGAGTACCATGCGTCCGACCCGCTACACCTTCCTGGTGATTCCCGATACCGGTGACGACCAACGGGAGTACCATGTTTCCCGCCTGGGTCTCCGACTGGGAATTGCGGCGGTGATCCTCCTGGTGGGGGGTGTGCTGGGAACGCTGATTTATTTTGCCCCCCGAATGGTGGAATACGGATCTCTGAAAAAACGGTACCAGAAACTGGCTTCGGAACGGGTGTCGGTGCTCAATCTGTTGCAGGACCTGGAACGCATTCAACTCATGGATCAGCAAATTCGGAAAACCCTGGGACCAGAGCTGCAATTTCCTGCCGGGACCGAAACCGATTCGGCCCATGCCGTACCGGTGCCCGGTGTGGTGCCGGACAAACCGTTCCGGGTGTCCTATGTGGAGAATCTGCCTTCCACGATTCCGGTCCTGGGCTATGTGACCCAGAAAATGCACACCAACCTTTCCGATCCGGTAAAGAATCATTACGGGATCGACGTGGCGGTCAAGGAAGGGGATCCGGTCGTAGCCGCCGCCAGCGGCTATGTGATTTTTTCCGGCTGGACGTACGATTTGGGGAATATGGTGATTCTATACCATGGAAACGGTTATTTCACCCGCTATGGCCATTTTCAGCGAAATCTGGTTTCAGACCGGGATTATGTTCATCGCGGCGAAGTCATCGGCCTGGCCGGAAATTCGGGCATTTCCTCCGGTACCCATCTCCATTTCGAAATCTGGAAGGACGGACAATCGCTGGATCCGTTCATCTTTTTCCCTGAATACGCATTACAGGATATCAGTTCCGATGAAGACCAATAAACTCGATTTTCAGAATGTACATACCGTCATTGGCGCCGATGCGGTGATTCAAGGTGATCTGACGCTGGAGGGGGGCTTGATCATCTACGGCAAGGTGGAAGGCAATGTCACCACCCGGGGTCCGGTCCGGGTGGGAAAAACCGGTCATGTGGTGGGCGACATAGCCAGCAGTGACCTGCAACTTCACGGTCAGGTGGACGGCAATGTGACGGTCCAGGATCGGGCTGTGCTGGGACCCCAGAGCGTTTTGAACGGCGATCTGGCCTACCGCCGCCTGTTTATTGAAGAAGGCGCCCGCTTTTCCGGCCAGTGCCGGTTGGCGGAATCCTCATCATCCTGAGGTCATGAAACCAGACCCCAATACACTGGGCGATTCATTTCGCTTTCTCCAGAAAATTGTGCGGGAGGCCGGGCCTGCAGCCAGCGCCTCCTATACCTTGTTGGCGGCGGTCCTGTTGCTGGGAGGGATCGGGTATGTGCTGGATCGTCATTACGAAACGGCTCCGGTTTTGCTGCTCATCGGGATCCTCCTGGGCCTGGTGGTGGGATTTTACGAACTGGCCAAAACCATCTTCCGGAAACCATGAAAATCCGGTTTTCGCTGGGACTCCTGTTGCTGGGGCTGGGGCTCTGGGGACTGGTCGCCGCGGTGGCAGGTCCCGCCTTCCTGCTGCCGGGATTTCTGGGTATGATTGCCCCGGTGGTTTTGGGAATGATCACCGTGGAACTCATTACCCGGCAATATGACCGGGACCCCCGGAAAGTCACCAAACTCATGATCGGTTCCTTCGGTGTCAAAATGGTGGTGTATGCCCTCTATGTCGTCCTCGTCTTTCAAATTCCGGGGCTCTCCGCCTATCCGTTTATTTTCAGTTTTACCGGATTTTTTATCCTACTTCATATACTGGAGGCTTTGTATTTTCGCGCCAAATTTCAGACCAATTCCTAACTGTTTGCTCCATAACGATCCATGATCACACCTGAACACGAACAAGCCGCGGAGGGTTTTAACGCCGGGGAAGTCATTATCGGGCACGTGTCCAACACGGCCCACGATCAGGCTATTATCCATCTTCCCACCCTGTTCGGCATCGATTTTTCGATTACCAAACACGTCTTAATGATCTGGCTGATGGCCGCCTTTGTTTTTATCACGGTGACCTGGGCCGTCCGCAAACGATTGAAAAACGATACCCTGGTTCCCACCGGTTTCGGAAATGCCCTGGAGGCGGTGGTCCAGTATATCCGGGATGCCATTGTCCTGCCCAACGTCGGGCCCAAATATTTACAGGTGTGGACACCTTTGATTCTCACCTTCTTTTTCTTCATCGTTTCCTGTAATGCCATGGGGCTCATTCCCCTGTTTGATATTCTGGGTGTCCTGGACCGGTTCCTTTTTCATACCGAACACCATTCCATGCTGAACCACATTATTCATGGCGGAACCACTGCCACCGGCAATTACAATGTGACCGCCGGTCTGGCGGTGGTGACTTTTTTCGCCATCATCATTGCCGGTTCCCGGGCCCATGGCTTTTTGGGTCACTGGAAAAACCTGGTACCCCACGGACTGGCCTGGTGGGTATACATCATTTTGATTCCCATTGAAATTGTCGCCATGTTTGTCAAGCCGTTCGCCTTGACCATGCGACTGGCCGCGAACATGACAGGAGGTCATGTCGCCATTCTGGTTATCCTGTCCTTCGTTTTCATCTTTACGGGGCTGTTTCACAGTGCGCTGGCGGGAATCGGGGTCGGGGCGCTCGTGTCCGTACCCCTGGCGGTGGGGATTTCCGCTCTGGAGATCATCGTGGTATTGGTCCAGGCCTATGTCTTTACTCTGTTGTCCGCTGTCTTTATCGGAATGGCGATCAATGTGCATCATTAATCCCTTTGTGCTGAACTCCTGCTCCGGGACTCGTCCCGGTCTGCGTACCGATTGGATTCGTTCAGCCTCTCCTTCTCAACTCAATCATCGTAAAACCATGGAGGTTTAATCAATGGAAGTCCTGCATTATTTTGGCGCAGCTCTTGGAATCGGATTGTGTGTTATCGGTGCCGGCATCGGCATTGGCAAACTGGCCGCCGCTGCGGGTGAAAGTGTCGCCCGTCAGCCCGAAGCCGCTGATAAAATCACCGGTGCCGTGAACCTGCCGCTCTTCCTGCTGGAAGGGGTGGCCATCTTGGGCGAAGTATTCACCCTTTTAATCGTTCTGATGAAATAAGCGGATCGGACCATGATCCAATCAGGAGGACATTATGAATAATCCTCTGGTTCAACCGGATCCGGGATTGTTCATCTGGACGATTCTCACCTTCCTGGTGCTGTTGTACCTGTTGGCCAAGTTTGCCTGGAAACCGCTCCTGGGAATGCTGGAAAAGCGGGAAAACCTCATCCGGCAGTCCTTGGCCGATGCGGAGAAAGCCCGCGCCGAGTTGGAAAAAATCCAGTCGGAATCAGAAGCGTTGTTGGCGCAGGCCCGGGACGAAGCCCAGACGATCGTGAAAAACGGGAAAGACACGGCCGAACGCATGAAGGCCGATATTGTGGCGGCAGCGGAAGAAAAAGCCCGGCAGCTCAAGCTGGATGCGGAAGCCCAGATCAGTGCCGCCCGGGATCAGGCCCTGGCCGAAATCAAGGCCGAAGTGGTGGATCTGTCCGTGGACATCGCCCGGAAACTCATCCGGAAGAACCTCACCGCCCAGGACAATCAGGAGTTGATTGATCAATCCCTGCAACAGATGAAACCCAAGCATGAAGCCTGATCATCGCGCCCGGTTTTATGCCCGTGCCCTGCTGAAGGTAGCCCGGGAAAAGGATGCCGTTGCCGACGTCGGACAATCCCTGTCCGATGTGGCGGAATTCCTGCGGAGGGAACCCCTCTTTCGGGTTCTGTTCCACACCCGGAGGATATCGGCCCCGGAAAAGGCGACTCTTTTGCGGGATACCCTGCAACGGTTTGTCCATCCCATCGTGCTGGAATTCATCGCGATCCTGGGGGATAAACGGGAAACCATCCTCTTTCCTCAGGTGGTCAAACAGTATTTGCTTTGGCAACAGGACGCTCTCAATCAGGTGCCTCTGACGGTCTTTACGGCCGAGAAGTTGTCTGAGACGACCTTTACCCGGATCGTGGATCGACTGGCCGCCACCTCCGGGAAGCAGGTGGACGCCCGGGAAGTCGTCGATCCGACCCTCCTGGGTGGAATCAAGGTTCGTCTGGGGAATCTATACCTGGATGCCAGTCTGGCCCGGCAGTTGGATCATTTGCGTGCCACGTTACTCAAATAAATAACCATTGGAAACATACATGGAATTCAAAGCCGACGAAATCAGAGATTTATTGCGTCAGCAAATTGCTTCTTTCGACATCAGCGTCGATGTGGAGGAAGCGGGAGAAGTGATCGAAGTGGGCGACGGTGTCGCCCGCGTCAGTGGTCTGGAAAATGTCGTCAGTTCGGAACTGGTGGAATTACAAAACGGCGTTTTCGGGATGGCCCTCAATTTGGAAGAAGACAATGTGGGACTGGTGCTGTTTGGTGACAGCCGCCTGGTGGAAGAAGGCGATTTGGCCAAACGGACCGGCCGGGTGGTGGAAGTCCCGGTAGGAAAGGAACTCCTGGGTCGAGTAGTGAATCCTCTGGGACAGCCCCAGGACGGGAAAGGCCCGATTCAGGCCCAACACTCTCTGCCCATTGAACGGAAAGCCCTGGGGGTAATTGCCCGCCAACCCGTGAAAGAGCCCTTACAGACCGGTCTCAAATCCATCGATAGCATGATTCCCATCGGCCGGGGCCAGCGTGAGCTCATCATCGGGGACCGCCAGACGGGGAAAACCGCCATTGCCATCGATACGATTATCAATCAGAAATATACGCATGACACCGAGACACCGGTGTACTGCTTCTATGTGGCCATCGGTCAAAAAGCCTCCACCGTGGCCCGGGTAGTGAAGGAGCTGGAAAATGCGGGCGCCATGGAATACACCACGGTGATTGCCGCCAATGCTTCCGACCCGGCGCCGCTGCAATACATCGCCCCCTACGCAGGCGCCGCCATGGGCGAATACTTCCGGGACAACGGCATGCACGCCCTGATCATTTACGACGATCTGACCAAACAAGCGGCCGCCTATCGCCAGATGTCCCTGGTACTCCGCCGTCCTCCCGGTCGGGAAGCCTACCCCGGCGACGTGTTTTATCTCCACAGTCGCCTGCTGGAGCGCGCCTCCAAACTGAGTGACGAGCTGGGTGGCGGATCCCTCACGGCCCTGCCCATCATCGAGACCCAGGAAGGCGATGTATCGGCCTATATTCCCACGAATGTGATTTCCATTACCGACGGACAGATATACCTGATCAGCAGTCTGTTCAATGCCGGAGTGAGACCGGCTGTGGATGTGGGTATCTCTGTGTCCCGCGTGGGCGGAAACGCCCAGATCAAGGCCATGAAAAAAGTGGCCGGACGGTTGCGGCTCGACCTGGCCCAGTACCGGGAGCTGGAGGCTTTTGCCAAATTCGGTTCCGATCTGGACAAGGCGACCCAGGCGCAGTTGACGCGGGGAGCCCGCATGGTGGAAATCCTGAAACAGAAACAGTATTCTCCCATGGATGTGGAGAAACAGATTGCCATCCTCTACGCCGGAAATGAAGGCTATCTGGACGATCTTCCCCTGGAAAAAGTGGCAGCGTTCGAAGAAGACTTCCTGGCGTACATGGAAGCCAACTACCGGGATGTCCTGGATACGATTCGGGATACCGGTGATATCGATGAGGCCACCAATGCCCGCCTGAAAGAAGCGGTGGAGTCATTCAAAAAAGGATTCGCGGCGTAATTCATGGCCAGTCTGAAGGATATTCGCAACCGGATCAAGTCCGTCAAGAGCATTCAGCAGGTCACCAGTGCCATGAAAATGGTGGCCGGGGCCAAGATGCGCAAGGCTCAGGAACGGATGGAACAGGCGCGTCCCTACGCCTATCGAATCCGGGATGTGATCGAAGAGTTGCTGCCCGATGTGGATCGCGGCACCCTGGATCTGCTGGAAGTTCGTCCCATTGAGCGGGTGGCCCTGGTCGTGCTGACGTCCGACCGGGGACTGGCGGGATCGTTCAATTCCAATATTATCAAGCGCACACTTCAGGAGATGGAATCTCTGGGACGGGAGCGCACGGACCTGTTTTGTATCGGGAAAAAGGGAGCCGATTTTTTCCGGAAACGGAATTACCGGGTGGTCGAAAGTCATACGGATTTTTGGAATCAGTTGAATTTCAATCACGCCGTGAAAATCGGGAACGGGATCGTCAGTCATTTCCTCACCGGTGAAGTGGACGAGATCCGGGTCATTTTCAATGAATTCAAAAACGTGGCGACCCAGATCATCCGGGTGGAACGGGTGCTTCCGCTCAAGTTCGAGCCCGGGGAACGCCGGGCACCACGGGATCGCATCTATGAACCCTCCAAGGCAGCCATCGTCCGGTCGCTGGTGCCCCGGCACCTGAATGTCCAGATCTGGCGCTATCTGTTGGAGTCGTTCGCCAGTGAACAGGCCGCCCGGATGGTGGCCATGGAAAATGCCACCGACAATGCCAACGAAATGATCAAATCATTACAACTGGAATACAACAAAGCCCGTCAGAACGCGATTACCAAGGAAATGCTGGAAATCGTCAGCGGAGCCGAAGCATTGAAACAGTAAAAAGGATAGAGGCATGAAATCCGAAAAGGGAAAAATTTTACAAATCATGGGAGCCGTGGTAGATGTGGTTTTTGAGGACGGACATCTGCCGGAAATTCTGAATGCCCTGGAAGTGGATCGGGGTGAATCCAAACTGGTTTTGGAAGTGGCCCAGCATCTGGGCGATTCTGTCGTGCGGACGGTGGCCATGGACTCCACCGACGGCCTGGCCCGGGGAGTAGAAGTGGTGGATACGGGCCAACCCATTTCCGTCCCTACCGGCCCCGAAACCCTGGGACGCCTGTTTGATGTGCTGGGACAAGTCATCGACGGGAAAGAACCCCTACAAAATGTGCAGTTGAAACCCATTCACCGGGACGCTCCCAAACTGGAAGAGTTGACCACCTCCACGGAAGTGCTGGTCACGGGCATCAAGGTGGTGGATTTGATGGAACCCTATACCCGGGGCGGTAAAACGGGACTCTTCGGCGGAGCCGGTGTGGGCAAAACGGTGTTGATTCAGGAACTGATTCGCAATATTGCCACGGAGCACGGCGGCTATTCCGTCTTTGCCGGAGTAGGGGAACGGACCCGGGAAGGCAACGATCTGTATCGGGAAATGACGGAAACGGGAGTGATCAACAAAACCGTGATGGTGTTCGGTCAGATGAACGAACCGCCGGGAGCCCGGCTGCGGGTGGCTCTCTCCGGTCTCACCATGTCGGAATATTTCCGCGACGAGGAAGGCCGGGATGTACTCTTTTTCATGGACAATATTTTCCGGTTCACCCAGGCCGGTTCGGAAGTATCGGCCCTGTTGGGCCGAATGCCATCAGCCGTGGGGTATCAACCCACCCTGGCCACGGAAATGGGCGCCCTTCAGGAACGGATTACCAGTACCAAGAAAGGATCCATCACTTCCGTGCAGGCGGTGTATGTGCCGGCTGATGACCTGACCGACCCGGCACCAGCGAATACCTTTACTCACCTGGATGCCACCACCGTGCTGGAACGGAAAATCGCCGAATTGGGTATTTATCCCGCGGTGGATCCTCTGGCGTCCACCTCCCGGATTCTGGATCCCCGAGTCGTCGGAGAACGGCACTATACCGTGGCCCGGTCAGTTCAACAGATTTTACAGAAATACCGGGAATTGCAGGATATTATCGCCATTCTGGGTATGGACGAACTCTCCGATGAAGATAAACTTACGGTCGCCCGGGCCCGGAAAATCCAGGGCTTCATGTCCCAGCCCTTCTTCGTGGCCGAACAATTCACCGGCAGTGAAGGTCGCTATGTGACCCTGGAAGATACCGTCGCCGGTTTTGAAGCGATTTTGAACGGCGAAGTGGACGACCTGCCGGAACAGGCCTTCCGGTACGTGGGTACGATCGATGAGGCCATCGAGAAAGGGAAGAAACTGGCAGCGGCATAATGGAAACGTTTCAACTGGAAATCGTAACACCGACACGCGTCATCCGGCGGGATGAGGTGGAATACGTCCGGTGCCCCGGCCTGGACGGATCCTTTGGTCTGCTGGCTCACCACGCCGAGGCCATGATGTCCCTGGCGGTGGGTCCGATCAAGGTGG
>RFIZ01000099.1 GCA_003695105.1 Fidelibacterota bacterium | reverse complement strand
GGTTCACCGCGCTGATCGGCTGCCAGAAAATAGTATGGCCGTCCCAATTGATCGGGCGGTAATTGATAAAATTCCAGTTCGAAATGGGCACCCATACCGCCCCGTACCACTTTGGGCTGAAACAGATCCGCTGTACCGGGACCGGCTACGACCTGTTTCCACCCCAGCCAGGCAGCCGTTCGCAGCAGCGTGCCGCAATTGCCGGGATCCCGCAGGGAATCCAGGTACAACACCGGTGCGGGCGATAAGTCCCTTACCTCATGGAACGGCGGCAGCGTTGCCACCGCCAGGAAACCGGCCGGAGATTCCGTATCCGCCAGGGTGCGGAAGGTGTTTTCGTCCGTGTGGAAAACCGGAATCGATCGCCGGCTGAGCAGGAGCCGGATTTCGTCCGGCAGGTGACGGATGAGACCGGGACAAAGAACCACCGTACGCAAAGTCACCCGGGACTTCAGGGCGGCCAGTAAAAGCCGCTGCCCCTCCACTAGGTAGCAGCCCCGGGTCAGCCGGTTCTTTTTCCGGTGCAGCCCGGTGATGAATTTTTTTTGGTTTCCGGACAGGGCCGGAAGGGATTCAAGGAGTCGGACCGGCGTAGACAATACGACCTCCCACGATGGTAAACAGGACCTGTGTTTCCAACACGTCTTCCGGTGGGCAGGAGAGTATATTCCGGTCCAGCACGGTGAAATCGGCCCAGTAGCCGGGCCGGATTCGCCCCAGTTCCTGTTCCCGGAAAGAAGCATAGGCGGGCCAGTCCGTGAGCATGTGCAGGGCCTGTTCCGGTGTCATTTTCTCCCGGGGTTGCCACCCTCCCGCTGGCCAGCCCTGGTGATCCTGGCGGGTGATGGCGGCATAGAAACCCCATAAAGGATTGGGTACTTCCACCGGAGCATCGGACCCGCCGGGAATGAGGGATCCCGCCTGGATCAGTGATTGCCAGGGATACGCTTCCACCAGTCGTTCAGCCCCCAGTCGTTCATCGGCCCAATACATGTCGGAGGTGCAATGGGTGGCCTGCATGGAGGGAATGACCCCCAGTTCGGCGAAGCGGGGGATATCCTCCGGTGCGATGATCTGGGCGTGTTCGATCCGATTCCGGTTTTCCGGGCGGCCGTTGCGGGCGAAAATATCAAGAGCCATGCGATTGGCCCGGTCCCCGATGCAATGGACATTGACCTGAAACCCGGCGTCGTTGAAACGCCGCACTTTTTCGGCGACCAGGGCCGAATCGGTGACGATCAATCCCCGGTTCTCCGGGTCGTCACTGTAGGGCTGGAGCAGGGCAGCTCCGCGACTCCCCAGAGCCCCGTCCAGGTACAGTTTTAGCGCCCGCACCGTGATCAGGGGATCGGAGACATCGGGACCGGACACCAGATAGGGCTCATAATCGTCCGGGTCATCGTTGAGCATGGCGTATACCCGCAGGGTAAGCTGCCCTTCCGTCTCCATCGCCCGCAAATGGCGGAGGGTTTCCCGAGAGGTCCCGGCGTCGTGTACGGCGGTCAGTCCCAGGGAATTCAAATACCGCACCGCCTGGTCCAGTTGCCGCCGGTGGGTGGCGGGAGAATCCTCCGGGATGATGCGATAGACCAGATTCATGGCGTTGTCCACCAAAATACCGGTCGGTTGTCCCTGATCATCGCGATATATTTTCCCTCCGGACGGGTCCGGAGTTTCCGGCGATATTCCGGCGGCCTGTAAGGCAGCGGTGTTCACCCAGAGAGCATGGCCGTCAATGCGGGTCAGAGCCACCGGATGATTCGGCGCTACGGCATCCAGGGACTGCCGGTCGGGGAAACGAATCTCCTTCCAGTCGTTTTGATCCCATCCCCGGCCACGAATCCATTCTCCGACCGGTGTGGCATTCACTTTTTGGGCCACCTGCCGTACAATGTCGGCGGCCGAAGTCGTGCCCACCAGGTCCAGCATGTCCCGGGACTGCCCCAGACCCAGGAGATGAAGATGGGCATCGGTGAAGCCGGGATAGAGGACACCGCCACGGAGATCGATGGTTGTATCGGACCCGGTTTCGGGAGAGGGGTTTACCGCCAGAATGCGGCCGTGTTCACACAGCAGACTGGCGGGCCGGTCCGATTGAGGCAGGGTGAAATGGGTAAACAGGACGGTCTGGGACGGGGTAATGGATAACATCAACAATAGGCTCGTTAGGGTTTTCGGTTTGCACTTCATGCCGCATGGAATCTACAGAAGTCGACGCCAGAAATCAGAAAAATTTACCCCGGTCTGTTCGGTCAGACCCTCGGGAATCTTGTTGGAAGACCCTCATCCGAACCTCTAATTTTGCCCCACTCGAAAGAGACCCTGAAACCCACTTCCGCAACAGACGAGGATTTTTTCCCCATGGCTAAAGGAGTCACACCCCGCTCACAGGATTACGCGGCCTGGTATACGGATGTCATCACCCGCGCCGGACTGGCCGATTACGGTCCGGTAAAAGGAACGATGGTGATCAAGCCCTACGGGTTTTCCCTGTGGGAACACATCAAAGCTTCTCTGGACGGCATGCTCCGGGAGTCCGGACACGTCAATGCCTACTTTCCTTTATTTATTCCCAAATCGTTTTTGGCGCGGGAAGCGGAACATGTGGAAGGGTTTGCGAAAGAATGTGCCGTCGTGACCCACACCCGACTGAAAGCGACTGAAGATGGGCAACTGATCGTGGATCCGGAGTCCCGCCTGGAGGAGGAGGTGATCGTTCGTCCCACCAGTGAAACAGTCATCTGGTCGATGTACAAGAAATGGATCCAGTCCTATCGGGATTTGCCCTTGTTGATCAATCAATGGGCGAATGTGGTGCGATGGGAGATGCGCACACGGCTCTTCCTGCGCACGACCGAATTTTTATGGCAGGAAGGCCATACGGCCCATGCTTCGGCGGCAGAAGCCGAGCAGGAAGCCCGGAAAATCCTGGACATTTACCGCCGGTTGGCTGAGGACTTTCTGGCTCTGCCGGTCATCACCGGAACCAAGTCGGAAGCTGAGAAATTTGCCGGAGCGGAACACACCTACGCCATCGAGGCCATGATGGGCGATCGGCGGGCGTTACAGGCCGGGACCTCTCACAATCTGGGACAAAATTTCGCCCGGGCTTTCCAGGTTACCTTCCAGAACGAGGCCAATGAAGAAGAATTGGTCTACGCCACCAGTTGGGGGGTGAGTACCCGCCTGGTGGGAGCCCTGATCATGGCGCACGGCGATGACAAAGGCCTGCGCCTTCCCCCCCGGATTGCCCCGGTTCAGGTCATCATCGTGCCGATCTATCGCCAGGAGAGGGATAAAACCTCGATTCAGGACTATCTCACCCCGCTGAAAGCCCGTTTCGAAGAGTGCGGAATTCGTTTTGCCGAAGACTGGAGCGACAACTCACCCGGATTCAAGTTCAATGAATGGGAAATGAAAGGAGTGCCCCTGCGGCTGGAGGTAGGCCCCCGGGACGTGGAAAACGGCAAGGTGGTCCTAGTCCGACGGGATACGGGAGAAAAACTGTTTCGGGAAGTGGGCCGGGTTGCTGATGAGCTCCCCCGACTGTTGGATGAGATCCAAACGGAACTCTTCCGCCAGGCACAGCAGTTCCGGGACCAGCACACCTATCGGGTGACCAGTTACGATGAATTCAAAGCCATCCTCAACGGCGATGGCGGATTCATTCGCTGCGGCTGGGACGGGACCCGGGAGACCGAAGCCCGAATCAAGGAAGAGACCAAAGCCACCATTCGTTGCATTCCCTTCGATGAACAACCGGAGGGATTGACCTGTATCTACAGCGGCAAGCCGGCCCGGCACGAAGTTATTTTTGCCAAGGCCTATTAGGGGACTTTGACGTCCCGACCGGCGGACGTAGATTGTCGCCATGAATAGGATTTTTCCAACGTCATGGTGCAACGTTCTCCGGCGATCGTGATCAAAACCATCCCCTACGGCGAGACCAGTCTGGTTGTGCGCTGTTATACCCGGGACCGGGGAAAGATGGGGCTTCTGGCCAAGGGCGCCCGCCGAAAAAAATCTCCCCTGGTGGCCACCTTTCAGTCCGGGAATTATCTGGAGATTTTCTATACCTTCAAAGCGAACCGTGACCTCCAAATCCTGACACAGGCAGGGTTCATGGAAACCTGGACCCGTCGTAACGACGATTTGAAGAAACTGGGGTACAGCCTCACGGTGATCGAATTGCTGGATCAGTCCGTCACCGACCTGGATCCCCATCCGGAAATCTTTGATGCGGTGGTGACGACCCTCAGGGCCATCAATTCGCAGGACCGGGGATTGAACCGGGTCTTCTGGCGTTTTCAGGTTCAATTGCTGACCTATCTGGGTTTCCGGCCGGATTTGCGGCAACGAACCATCCAGGGAGTTTCCCTGCCTGATCCGGCTGCCGGACCCCACAGCCTGCCGATTCTGGAATCGATTCTAAATCCGGAACGGGTTCGGGTTCCGCCGGAAAGGGTCACGGCCGCCGATCGCAAAGCCATTCAGGATTATTTGTCGGCCTGTTTCCGGGCCCATCTTGAAGGATTCACTGGCTTGAAATCCTTCCGGCTGCTGAAGGAATTTCTGGGATGAACCCGACAACGGTAACCGGCCGGTTGGTGACTGAAGGACAGCGATCTTACCTTCTGGATGAACAGGGAAACCGGCATTTCGAAGATTATCCGATCTGGGACGGATATATCCGGCACTGGGCCGGGAAACGAGTACACGGGCGGCTTCTGCCCCAGAAGGACTATACGGAGCAGAAGGAGATGGTCATCCTGTGGCCGGCGGAACCCCGTCCGGAGCCCCCTTTCGTGGAATTGTATTACAACGAACGGCTGGTGAAATATATGGCCTCCCGCCTGGGACATAATGCCATCAACGTAGACGGAGGGATATACAATTTCTCCCATAAATTGAATGAAAATGAAATCATGACGGAGGAAGAGTATTTTTATCGCCCTGCGCTGGGTGAATTCGCTCCCTCCCCCCGGACGGGAATGTTCGAAGTGCCGGCAGAGGGACTTCCGTATTATGATAAATTCGGACGCAGTTTCATGCGGGCCATTCATGTCCTGGAGGTGAAAGGGCTGGATACGGAAACGTTGAAACAATACCTGAACGCAGAGTTACAGATCATTCATGCAACGCCGCCCGATCCCCGCCGGCCGGCCCATTACGCCGACTTCAGCATCTGGACCCGCAGTTGTTCCACCATCATCCGGGACTGCCTCCAACGGTTGGGTTACCCGAAGATCAAGGGGATCTTTCCCCGGGACCTGTTCGTGTCCGCGGCCTGGGTCCTGCAACAGGATTCCCGCCTCCGGGTGAGGGTGTATCTTCGGCCTCAATTGCTGGTGCCTGAGGCGCCCCCCAGTGTACCGGGACCGTTTGTAAATCCGGCGAACCTTTTTCGCCAGCGGCAGTTAAATTACGACCGCCCATGAGATATCAATTCCAATCCGAATACGGTCAACATCCCTGGCGCCCCACGGTATTCACCGAAGCGATCAAAATTCTGATCGGGACCAATCTGGCCCTGTTTGGCCTGAAACTGCTGGCATCCAGCCGGGTGGATCTGGTGGCGCTTTTTGGCCTGTCGCCCGGAACCGTCTGGCCCCTGGTCTGGCAGCCTGTGACCTACATGTTTATGCACGGGAATCTCTGGCACGTTCTCATCAATATGCTGGTGCTGTGGATGTTCGGATCGGAATTGGAGCTGCTCTGGGGACGGAAGGAATTTTTACGCTACTACTTTTTGACCGGTGTCGGCTCCGGATTGATCTGGCTGCTGTTCAATCTTGGGAATCCCCATACGATTTTGATCGGAGCCAGCGGCGCGGTCTATGGTATTCTCCTGGCCTACGGGCTGCTGTTCCCGAACCGGACTGTCTATTTGTATTTCGTGATTCCCATCAAAGTGAAATGGCTGGTCCTCTTCCTGGGGGTCGCCGCCTTTTTCTCTTCCTTCAATTCCTATTCCCACATCAGCAACCTGACGCACCTCTCGGGTATGGTGATCGGTTTTTTCTACCTGAAAAAGGACCTGCGCTGGCGGCGGATCTCCTTCCATCTGCGAAAACGGGCCATCGATCTGAAAACCCGGCTGGAAGAACGAAAACAGGTCCGGACCTGGGAAACCCAACAGGAAATCGACCGGATTCTGGATCGGATCAATCAGGTGGGTATCGATGGACTCTCCCAGGAGGAGATGGAAACGCTGGAACGGGCCAGCCGGAAAATGTCCCGGGGCCAGAAAAAGGACTGAAATCTCCGGCGCCGGGAGGCAGCCCGTTACAAAAACCTCCAGCGGTCAGGCGGACTTGAAAAATGCTGTCCGTTATTCTCCTGATTCTGGAGGGACCATAAAGTACTTGCGGAAAGGACCGGCTTTACCGTACCAGAATCAATTTTTGCCGTACAGCGGGTTCCCGGTTTTCTTCCCGGACCTCAAGGAAGTACAGGCCGGACGGCAGGGCGTGTCCTTGGAGATCCCGTCCGTCCCATCGCAGAGTATATTCACCCGGTGGCAGATACCCGCGACGCAGAGGATAGACGGTTTGTCCCAGAAGATTGGAAATGGTGATCTCCACCGACGTTCCGGTGCCTACTTCAAGCAGAATTTGGGTCTGCGGGTTGAAAGGGTTGGGGTAGGGCGGGTGGAGGATCACTCCGGACGCCCGGGCCTGTACCTGAATCCGGCCGCAACGATGGATCCTGCCGTCCTGGTCAACGCTGGATAGCCGGTAGAGATAGGTGTTGCCGGCAAGGACGTTTTCATCGCGGAATTCATAGGTGGTTTTCCGGGAAGTAAATCCGTGGCCCGTAAGGGACGGCTGATAGCGATAGTCGGCGATCGTGCGAAACACCGGCTCTGACCCGGATGAGAGCGAACGGTCAAGAACGAATCCCTGATTGTTGATTTCACATTCCGTTTCCCAGCGCAGGACCACGGCCCCGTTTTGGGGCAGTCCGGCGAAGGAAGATATTTCCACCGGCAGGGAGGAGTCGTTCTGTCCGGGATTGACGGCGCCCGGGGTACGATTGGTGAGACCGGCGCTTTCCGCATTCGTGACCCAGTGGGCGGCGGCGTCATTATTGAAATTGCTGCCGTTGGAGAAATAGGAATCCTCGTCCTCCGTACCGGTGATGGCGCTGGCCCAGGTGAGTCCGGGAGGAACGTCGATTTCACTGCCCCAGCTCACATAATCCACTGGAACTTCTCCCGCATCCTTTTCCCCGGGGATTTGATCGTCGTCCTCGACCAAAGCAAGTCCGTCAGCGTCTTTAGACAGGGAAAAGCTCCGGTGGGACGTGAGATTGGAATTTCCAGAATACAGGATCATATCTCCGTCGGAGGCGTCAGTATCGTCCGTGCCGGACCCTTTCACCAGGACAACATAGACGCCGCTGGCGATGGAGGAAAATAGGGCAGAGGTGCCGATTTGCAGAATTCCTTCTCCGGGAGAGGTGGAAAGGTTGGTCCATTCTTCATCAGTGATGTACCAGTTGCGCAAATCGACAGGACCGTTGACGACCAGTAGTTCCACCCATTCCAGGGACATGTCGATGCCGTTTTTCACACCGGTGGCACCGCCGTTATCGTTGTATTCATTGATGATGACGTCATTTGCACTGGCGGCGAAAAGACAGAGGGGCAGGCAACACAGGAAAAAGTAGAGTGATGATTTCATCCTGAACTCATCAGATATTGTATGATGATTTGCCGGAAATGTAAACTCCTTCAGCGGAAAGTACAAGGGGGCCCGGCAGTCGGGGGCAGGAAAGAAGTTGTTTGCATTCAGAACTCAAGCGGAATAATTTACCGGAGAACATTGTAGTGTAAGGAGTATCTATGGATTTCGGCACAGCAATCGGGTTGATCATCGGTTTGGGTTTAATCCTGTTCGGCATGTTCGATTACGAATCCCAGACCATTCCTCAAACCTTTTTCAGCGGACAGTCCCTGGCCATTGTGCTGGGAGGAACGCTGGCCGCCACCGTGGTAAACTATCCGTTGAAGCAGGTTCTCCAGATGTTTCGCGTGGCCTGGAAAGCCTTCGCCCGGCGTACCACCTTTGATCCGGTGGATCTCATCGATCAACTGGTGGAATTTGGCCGCCGGGCCAAAAAGGAAGGGATCGTCAGTCTGGAAAGTTCCCTACCCCAGATCAAGAACCATTATATGCGCATTGGACTGGGGCATGCCATGCTGGTCCGGGATTCGAAAAAGCTGGAACTGTTTCTGGACAGCGAAATGGACAGCATGATCAAGCGGCATCAGCGAGGACAGGAAATGTTCTACAATATGGGGACCTATGCGCCTGCCTTTGGTCTGCTGGGAACGGTGATGGGTTTGATTCTCATGATGACCCAACAAGCCCGCCAGTCCACGGTCGCCAGTTATGCCAGTCAGATGCAGGATTCCATGGGCCAACTTCTCCATGGAATGGGCATTGCCCTGGTGACCACGTTTTACGGGGTGCTCCTGGCCAATCTGGTATTCATTCCGATTGCGGGAAAGTTGAAAATCTTATCGGATGAGGAAGTGCATCTCAACGAAATCATCAAAGCGGGTATCCTAAGCATCCATGCAAAAGAAAACCATTACCTGATCAAGGAAAAATTGATGACATATCTCGAAAAGGAGAAACGCACCGAAGAGTAGCATGGCGCGCATCCGGAAAAACGGCAATGGCAACGGTGAACATTCGAACTGGATGGTCACCTACGCCTCCCTTTTGACCGCCGTTCTGGCCTTTTTTCTGCTGTTTATTAATCGGGCGGAAAATGAGGCCGCCGCTACCTTCAAATTTCCGGAACGACTGAAAAACCGGTTGTACGCTCAAATCATGCAGGCCAAGACCGACCGGCAATTGGATTGGCTCTACGTGGAAAATACCGGGACCAAAGGGATCAAGCTCCTCATTCCCTCCAAGATCGGAGCCACACCCATGTTCCGCTCAGAATCGGATCAGCTTGAGGCTCCGTTTCAGCCCTACCTGGAGCAGGTCGTGGAAATTGTCAACGGTCTGGGACTGGAATCGGTTCAGGAGCAGTACGCCACCATCCTTGACCGACTCCGGCATGCCGGCAAAGAAATCACTATCGATGTGACCATTGAAGGGCACACGGACCGTTTACCGTTGCGTTCCACCCGCTTTGCCAGCAACTGGGAATTGAGTCTGGCACGTTCTTACCAGGTTTTGCAATATTTTCAACAGCATACGCGTCTGCCCCAGGAGTATTATTCCCTGGCCGGGTATGGTCCCTTCCATCCTCTCCGGGATATCCGGAACCTGGATGAAAACCGGCGGGTGGAAATTTATATCAATATCCAAATGACGGATCTCCAGGAGGATCGCCGTGTCTGAGTTGCTGCGACTGGAGGCCATCAACAAAATTGCCCGCCGGGCCCGAAGAAATTGGCTGCTCAGCTATGGAGATATGATTACTCTCCTGATCACCTTTTTCATCATGCTGATCATTGTCCGGGCCGGCAATGTGTCCCGCATCCACGCCTGGGTCAACAGTCAGATTTCAGAGGCGGCTGACGAGCTGGTGGATGTGGTGGAACGGGAGGGTCTTGAAGGCATCCAAATCCGGCGGGATACGAAAGGTATCCACCTGATATTGGAAACCACCAATATGTTTGATGAAGGGAAAGCCCTGCCCAAGCCCGGCTTGCGGTCCCTGTTGAACGTGCTGGGACCCGCTATTCAGAACCTGTCCCTATTCCGCATGCCCCAGCTGCCGGAACACCGACAGTTGATTCAGGAATTGGCCGCCGCCGGTTTTATCTGGAATACGGAAGTGCGGATTGAAGGCCACACAGACAATGTACCTCTATTACCGGGGTCCGAATATCGCGACAACTGGGAGTTGTCGGCTGCCCGGGCTCAGTCCATTCTGAAGATCCTGCAAAAGACCTCCCGCCTGCCCGAATCCCAGTTTGCCGTGGCCGGATACGGAGAATACCGACCCCTCACCGCCAATCAGTCCGGTCAACAACGGGCCCGGAACCGCCGGGTGGAAATCATCATCACCGCCTCCCTGGTGAAGAAACAATAGTTTTTATTTCCCCGGTTTTTCGATCACCTTGAACACCCGTTCCCCCTTCCGGGCCATGCGGTATTTCTCCCGGGCCAGTTTCTCGATATATTCCCGGTCCGTTTCCAGGCGTTTGGCCTCCGCTTTCAGTTCTTCCTGATGAGCCCGCAACTCGGTGATTCGCTCCTGTATGGCCGCCCGTTCCCGTTTGATTTTGATCAGGCGGTACAGTCCGTGGTCACCGGCGATTAAAGCGATCAACAGCAACAGGCAAACCAGAACCACAATCCCCCACCAGGAGGAGCCGTTTTTTTTGCGCCGGCGGAGTGGTTTTTTCCTGCGTTTCGCTCTGGCCATCAGGAGCGGCCCAGAACCTCCAGTCCGGGAAAGATGGCCCGGTCGCCCAGGGCCTCCTCAATCCGGAGCAACTGATTGTATTTACAGATCCGGTCGGTTCGGGAAACGGAACCGGTTTTGATTTGACCCATCCCCATGGCCACGGCAAAATCGGCAATGAAACTATCTTCCGTTTCGCCGGAACGGTGAGAGATCACGGCACCGAAATCATGTTTCCGGGCTAATTCCACGGCCCGGATCGTTTCCGTCACCGTGCCGATTTGATTCAGTTTGATCAGAATGGAATTCATGATCCGACGATCGATGGCCTGCCGGAAAAGCCGCAGGTTGGTCACGGTGATGTCATCCCCCACCACCTGGATCCGGGAACCCAGGGCGGCGTTCAGATCCACCCATCCTTCCCAGTCGTTTTCGTCCAAACCGTCTTCCAACGAAAGGATGGGGAATTGGTCGATCAGAGATTCATAATACTGAATCATGCCGGCGGAATCCAGGCTGCGGTTTTCGGACTCCAGGTGATATTTCCCCTCGCGGTAAAAGGCACTGGCCGCCGCATCCAGGGCCAGATAGATGTCTTTACCGGCCTGATACCCGGCCTGTTGAATCGCTTCCAGGATCACTTCGATCGCTTCCTGATTGGAGCGCAGGTTGGGGGCGAACCCGCCCTCATCACCCACGGCAGTATTGAGTCCTTTGCTCTTCAGCACCCGTTTCAGGTGGTGAAAGGTTTCTGCTCCCATCCGCAGGGCTTCCTGAAAGGATGGCGCTCCAATGGGGAAAATCATGAATTCCTGAATATCGACATTGTTGTCCGCGTGCGATCCCCCGTTCAGGATATTCATCATGGGAACCGGGAGCCGGTTGGCGTCGGCATTGAAATACCTGTATAACGGAAGACCACGACTACGGGCCACCGCGCGGGCGGCCGCCATGGAAACGCCTAATATGGCATTGGCACCCAACCGGCCTTTATTGGCGGTGCCATCCAGATCGATCAGGGTTTCATCCAGGGCTTCCTGATCAGCGGCGTCCAGACCGGTCACCCGCTGGGCGATTTCCGTATTGACGTGCTGAACGGCCCGTAAGACGCCTTTACCCAGGAACCGGCTGGGATCACCGTCCCGCAGTTCCACGGCTTCCTGCTCACCGGTAGAAGCGCCGGAGGGGACGGCAGCCCGTCCCAGCGTCCCGTCGGCCAGGGTGACATCCACTTCGACGGTGGGATTGCCCCGGGAATCCAGGATCTGACGGCCATGTACACGGGTAATGGTTGTATCGCTCATGATATCCTCAAATTGGTTACTCCAAATTAGAAAGAGAGGGAAATGGAAATGAAACATCTTTGGAGGCAAAATTTTACTTTGAAATACAAAGTACTTTGTATTAATATCGGCTGTGATTCGTGGAGGTAATCATGAAGGAACAGCTAGACATCATTCAATCCATGATCGAAATGACCCGGCAACGGGTCGCTCGCAGCGGTAAATTTTTCATTTTCTGGGGGTGGTGGATCC
>RFIZ01000098.1 GCA_003695105.1 Fidelibacterota bacterium | reverse complement strand
TTTTTCTTCCCGGGGGATCTGAAAAAAGGGATGGTGTTTTGGTTTCAGGGGCGACTCCTTGTAATCCGGATTCTGACTGAGGGAAAACTACCGGTATCCCCTATTTTAATAAAGTCATAATTCGTCTGACGGCTGCCTCCCGGCTTTCGATCCGGATGATATAGTCGCCGGAGGCGGCGGGAATTCCCTGGCGGGTCTTCCCATCCCAGCGAACCACATGGACTCCCGGGGGCTGGATGCCGTTCAGAAGCGTTCGAATGGTTTCTCCGCGAAGATTCAGGACGGTGATCCGCACCGGAGACCGGATCGCCAGACCGTAGGGAATGGTCGTACACAGATTAAAGGGGTTGGGGACGTTCGGGCCCAGCGTGAGAGGCGGGTTGGGATCTTTGTCCCCAGGGACCGGGCCCAGACTCAGGCGCTGCAAATGACCGTCGATCCACAGGACCCGGTGTGCCAGCCAGCCTTTCAATTGCAGAATTTCTTCTTCATAGGTATGCGGGTAGTCCGGGTTGGGCCAGCGCTGAAAATTCCGGACCCGGGCCTCGGCGGTTTCCGCCACCAGGACATCGATGCGATCCAGGAGACTATCCAGCCGGAAGGTGCTTGTCCGCAGCTCCTGCCAGCGGGCCTCCACCCGTTGACGAAAATCCGGCTCCTGGCTCAAAACGATCCACCAGAAGGGCACCTGGTAGGGATCCGCCGGGTGCGTGTCATTGTAATTGACCTGCCACTGATCATAGACCCATTCATCGTCCGGAAACCAGGCCTTGCCAAAACTCAAATTGAAGTCCCAAATGGGACCGGCATACAACTTTCCCCCGTGGTCATCCCGTTTTTTATACAGAAAAGCGCTCAACCGATAGGCATCCACATTTTTCGCCAGTTCATTGAGAAGAAAATGATCCACAAACGAATCCACATCGATATAGACCGGGTAGCCGGTGGCGGAATCGCCGGGATTGGATCCGCTCATGGCAGTCTCAAACTGTTCCATGAACGACTGGATGTATGCCGTCTGGGCTGGAAGGATTCGATCCGGCTTGGGATAATGATATTGGTAGATCACCTGGTGGTCCGATTCCCAGTAGCCCAGGGATTCTCCGGCGAATCGGTCGATTTTCAGAATGTATCCACCGGTCAGGGCCGTGCCGGTCGTATCCGCTTCACCCAGGGCGGCTATATCCACCCGGTGGGCATCGCGTTTGACGGTCTCCAGAAGCACATACAGACCGCGGTAGTCCCCGTTGATAACCAGTTCACAGTACCGGGTGCGGCTGGCGTACCGTCCAATGGCCCGGGACAATTGATAGGCCAGGACGTTCCGTATGAGGGACTGGTCCACATAGGGGCCGTAGAACACCCAGTCATTTTCCGGCGGCAAACCTAACAACGGCACATTGAGATTGTCCCCGAAAGAATCCTGGGTCTCGAACCGGTATTGTTTTTTGGGGTACCACAGGGAGGAGCTGCCCCGGAGTTCGATGGCAATCCGGCCGTCATAACCGTTGAACGGATCGGTGAGGTGGTTGCGGCTCCCCGGCCCGTTATCGATGATGCCCATGTGCGCCGCGATCCGAACAGTGTCCGGGATCTCCTGCCCATAGGTATCGATCACCACAATCGGCAGATTGGAGGAAGTGAACTCTACCGGCGTCACGGCCGGGCTGCGGGTCGCCAGAACCAGGACGAACACCTGAACCGCCCTCAAAATCCGTTGGGAATTTCCTGCGAAATACATACTGGAAATGGATACCGGTACTACCAGGTATGCCGTGGAATGTACAGCTATCGATCGGTATCGGGCTCAAGCGAATATCCGTCCAGGGTGAAATCCAATCGACTTGCAACGAAAGTTTCCGGGCCCGGGATACACTTTTTTCTTGTGGAACTCGGCCGAGGGAGTTATCCTTCACCCTCCAAACTTTCACGAATTCAAGGAAAAGGAAGCACTTTGGCCCGTAAGACATTTTTCACCAAGGAAGACCTGTTGAAGATCGCCAACGGCGATATCTTCGGTTTTCAAAACGGGAAGCTCCCCAAACCGCCCATGCTCATGCTGGACCGCATCCTGAAAATCTCTGACAAAGGCGGTAAATATGGGAAAGGGTTCATCCAGGCCGAACTGGACGTAAACCCCGAACACTGGTTTTTCAACTGTCATTTCAAGGGGGATCCGGTCATGCCCGGCTGTCTGGGGCTTGACGGGTTTTGGCAGTTGGTGGGATTTTTCCTCTCCTGGATCGGCGGAAAGGGCCGCGGCCGGGCGCTGGGGGTGAAAGACCTGAAATTCAAAGGACAGGTCCGCCCGTACCACGACAAAATTTCCTATTGGATCGACATCCGGAAGATTATCACCAAACCCGTCTACATGGCCTGGGCCGATGCCGTTCTGAAAATCAAAGATCGCACCATCTATTTCGCCAAAGATCTGCAAGTGGGACTGTTTGAAAACCTCACCTGGGATTTTGGCGCCGATCCGGCTTTAGACACCTTTTAAGTTTCACCAAACATGGCTCTTCGCTGTGGTATCGTGGGTCTGCCCAATGTAGGCAAATCCACTCTGTTCAACGCCCTGTCTTCCAACTCTGTCCCGGCGGAAAACTTTCCCTTCTGCACCATCGATCCTCATGTCGGGATTGTGGAAGTCCCGGACCCTCGTTTGCAAAAGTTGGCGGAAATCTTCCAGCCCGAAAAGGTCACGGCCGCTACCGTGGAATTCACCGACATTGCCGGACTGGTTCGGGGGGCTTCGCAGGGAGAAGGACTGGGAAACCAGTTTTTGGGTCAAATTCGCCAGGTGAGCGCCATCATTCATGTGGTACGCTGTTTCGAGAACGAAAACATCATCCACGTGGAACAGACGGTGGATCCCGTTCGGGACGCGGAATTGATCGAAACCGAACTGTTGTTGGCGGACCTGGAGACCATCCGGAAACGCCTGGAAAAAACGCGGAAAGAAAGTAAATCCGGCGACAAGGAAATCAAACGGCAGCTGGCAGTGTTTGAACGCCTGGAGTCCCACTGCAGCCAGGGGAAAATGGCCCGGTCCTTTGACGTTGCGGAAGAGGAGTCTTCCTGGATCGACTCCCTGTTTTTACTGACTCGCAAACCGATCCTCTATGTCGCCAATGTGGATGACCGGGACATTCAACAGACGGATTGGGGGCCTCATGCCGCTGCCCTCCGGTCCTTTGCGGAAAAAGAAGGGAATCTGGCTATTCGCCTGTGTGGACAACTGGAAGAAGAAATCGCCCAATTGCCGGATGATGAAAAAATTCTTTTTCTCGAGGAATATGGATTGGCGGAACCAGGATTACATGTGCTGATCCGGGCGGCATACCAGTTACTGGGGCTGGAAACATTTTTCACCGGCGGACCCAAGGAAGTCCGCGCCTGGACGATCCGGAAGGGAGCCACGGCTCCGGAAGCGGCGGGAGAAATCCACACCGATTTCCAAAAGGGATTCATCAAGGCGGAAGTCTATTCCTTTGACGATCTGGTTCGCTACGGGTCGGAGAAGGCGCTCCGGGAAGCCGGAAAAATTGCTCTGGAAGGAAAAGATTATATCGTCAGGGACGGGGATTGCATGTATTTTAAATTCAACGTCTGAATTTACTCTTCTTCCTCGTCCTCATAGTCTTCGTCCTCCCACTCCTCCTCTTCATATTCGTCTTCATCTTCTTCCTCGTCGTAGTAATCTGCCGGGTAAGGCATCATGGCCGGGGAATAGTAGGGTGCCTGCGGGGAGGGTTCTTCTTTTTTCTCCGGTTTGCTTTCCTGTTTGACCACGATTACACGGGGCTCGGTGGCCGCAGCATCCGTCTGGGATTTTTCCAGGGCCTGTTTCACCAGCGTTTTCTCTTCCTCCGTCAATTCACTCTGGCGGGCCCGGTCCCGGTTAAACAGAATCCCGGACATGACACCGAATAAAAATACCAACAAGGCAATCAGGGATCCCTCCGGACGAACCGTGACACCGCCGAACATATCCACTTCCCACCCGAAAGCGAAAAACACGCCCACTGCCAGCAAAGCGGAAAACAGAATGATAATGTTGCCGGTGACCCGGGGCAGGTGAGATTCCATCACCAACAGATAAAGAAACCAGACCAGAATCCCCGCCACCGCAAATACGATGGCAAGGAGGAACTGTTCACCGATCAGCGCCAGGACGTAGCCCAGGATGGCAGCGGCGGGAATGATATACCCAATTCCGGATTTGATATCGTTGGCCATGGTGAAACTCCCTAAAGCTCCGGTTTCTCCTCAATACAAACAAGCCAAATTGACTGGATTGTGCACAAAAGTCAAGATTTTTCCCGGGATGACAACCGGTTCAATAATACCCCAGCAGTCGATTGATGGCCACGATGGTTTCCCGCTCCAATTGAGGATCTTCTTCGGTGGTCAGGCGTTCTTCCGCACTGCGCAACAAAGCGCGAATGAAATCCAGAGTTATGAATGCATTGTTCACGGTGTAGATATTTCGTTTGATCCCGTCCTGAACTATTTCCTGGAGAATCTGGAAAAAAGCCTGCTGGAAAGCCGCCCGGGCGATGTCAGCCTTATGACGAGCCTTCAGCGACTGCTGTTTTGCATTCCAGCTGATCCGATCCCGAAGATAGTACCGCACCAAAGCATTGACCTTCTGGCGATGGGTATATTCCTGCGACAGGGTGTCCAGCAGTTCCTTGCGCACGCCGGCCGATTTCATTTCCACTATATAGTTAAAAATATCCTGTTTGGAAGAAAACAATTGGTAGATGGTTTTTTTACTGATTCGGAGGGTGCCGGCAATTTCATCTACCGAGGTTTTATTGAATCCGAACACTTCCACATGTTCCTGGAAGGTAGCGGCGATCTGATGCTTGCGTTTTTGCTCTGTTTGAGGGTTCATGTATGGAAACTGGATACCCGTTCCGTTTCCAAAATTACTTCTTTTTCGTACGGGTATCAAGATCTGGTTATAGTTTTTTCCATGATTTTTTCTCCCGCCCTACTTGTTTTTGCGATCCAGAAAGTTCTTTTTTAAACTTCGGCTTCATATGAACAAATCCCATGTAGCAATCGGTGTAGTCGGTGTCGGACACCTGGGACAGCACCATGTAAAACATCTCTCCGCCCTGGCCGGAGTATCCCTGATTGGTATTTATGATCAGGATCTTTCGCGGGCACGGACCGTCGCCGAACGCCACGGAACCCGGGTCTTTTCTTCCCTGACCGCGTTATTGCAGGACGTGGAAGCGGTATCCATCGTCACACCCACCTCGGCTCATGCCGACGTTGCCCGCGAGTGTATCCGGGCCGGAAAACATGTGTTCATCGAAAAACCCATTACCTCCACCGTGGCCGAGGCTGATGAATTGCTCCGCCTGGCCGATGAATACCGGGTGCAGATTCAGGTTGGCCATATTGAACGGGTGAATCCGGCCCTGCTGCCCCTCCAATCCTTTGACCTGAAGCCCAAATACATTGAGGTGCAGCGCCTGGCACCCTATACGGCCCGGGGAACGGATGTACCGGTGGTTTTGGATCTGATGATCCATGATTTGGATATCCTCCTGGCGCTGGTCAATTCCCCGGTCAAGAACATTCGCGCCAGTGGTGTTTCCATCATGACCGAATCCGTGGATATTGCCAACGCCCGGATCCGCTTCCAGAACGGTACGGTCGCCAGTCTCACCTCCAGCCGCATTGCCAAAGACAAGGTGCGGAAGATCAAGATCTTTCAGAAAGACCTGTACATCACCATCGATTTTCTCCTGGGACTGACCGAAGTCTACCGGGTCCTGGATGTGGATATGTCGGATCCCCAGGCCCTGGCCACGGCCGAATTCGTTCGCAACGGGTCTGCCCGGAAAATTGTCTATGAAAAACCGCCCGTGCCGGCTGCGGATGCCCTCCAGATCGAATTGGCCAACTTTGTCCAGGTAGTCAGGGGCGCAGCATCGCCCATCGTCGACGGGAAAGCCGGCCGGGATGCCCTGGATATTGCGACCCGGATTCACGACATGATACTCGAGGATTTGCTGTGATGGACATTCGCGACTTCTTTTTCCGCTACCGGAGCTATACGCCGATTCCCCTGGCTTTGATCATTCTCTATTACGCCCGGCCCTCCTGGCCCCTGACGCTGATCGGATTCCTGGTGATCCTGCTGGGCGAATCCATTCGCTTTCAGGGCGTGCGCTACGCCGGCGGAGTGACCCGGACCACGAAGGTGGGTGCTCCCTCCCTCTGTACGGCCGGTCCCTTCGCCCGCCTGCGGAATCCCCTCTATTTGGGGAACATGGTCATGTACACCGGAGTGGTCCTGTTCGCCGGGGCCCCCAACCTGGGAGCCATGCTGCTGCTCACCTGGGCCTTTTTCCTGATTCAATACAGTCTGATCGTGTCGCTGGAAGAAGAAACGCTGGTGCGACTCTTCGGTGAGGAATATGAAACCTATCGCAAGCACGTTCCCGCCCTGATTCCCCGGTGGACACCCTGGGAAAGCCCCGATCAGCGTCAACCTCAGTCCTTCCGGAAAACCCTTCGGACCGAGAAAAGAACATTACAAAACGTGGCCCTGATTCTGCTCCTGATCGGGGTTCGTTCCTTGCTGTAATTCATGGCCGATCCCACCTTTTTCCTCGTGGCCGGCGAATCGTCGGGGGACCTGCATGGAGCCGCCCTCATGCACGCGATTCGTCAGGAATGCCCCGGGGCGAAGTTCTACGGACATGGTGGGGATCGCATGGTGGTGGAAGGCCTCCATCTCCTGACTCATATCAACCAACTGGCGGTCATGGGGTTTTCGGAAGTGCTCCGGCGACTGACCTTTTTCCGAAACCTGTTGGCAGAAACCGTAACCTGGTTACGGGAACACACCGTGGACCGGGTGATCCTCATCGATTATCCCGGCTTCAATCTCCGCCTGGCCCGCCATGTGGCTGATTTGTCCCTTCCGGTCACCTATTTCATCCTGCCCCAGGTGTGGGCCTGGAAAGAAAACCGCCTCCGCATTCTCCGGCAATTCACCGACCAACGCATCGCCATTTTCCCTTTTGAACCGGACTGGTTCGCCGCCCGCGAAACTCCGGTCGAGTACGTGGGACACCCCTTTGCGGAACACTTGCAGGAAACACCGTCTTCACGCCGTCCACGGCAACTGGCTCTGCTGCCCGGCAGTCGCCGGCAGGAAATTGACCGCCACTGGCCCCTCTTCTGTGAAACCGTCCGGGTCATCCGCCAAAGTCATCCCGATCTGGAGGCCGTGGCTGTGCAGGCTCCCGGCCTTACCTTACCGGCGGAACCGGGCATTGAAATCCAGACCAGTTCCGCCCTGGATGTTCTGCGTCGTTCCCGGGCTGCTCTGGTTTCTTCCGGTACCGTATCGCTGGAAGCTGCCGTGGCCGATTGTCCCGCCGTGGTCTGCTACCGCCTGTCGACTCTGTCCTGGTTGCTGGCCCGTTTTCTGGTGCGGGTACAGTATGCTTCCATCGTCAATCTGATCGCCGGATCGGCCATTCTTCCCGAGTTTCTCCAATACGACATGGTTCCCCGCCTTATGGCCCGGCAGTTGATTTCTTTCCTGGAGGATACACCGGAACGTCGCGCCGTATTGGACGGCTATGAACGGGTGCGGCAGGCCCTGGGTGAACCGGGAATCTATCAACGCGCCGCCCGTCTCATTCTGGAGGGTCCAGTCGGATGAGTTTTCGCCAGACCGGACGCGTACTGGCCGGGAAATGGCTGTTGCAATTTTTGTACGGGTCTTCCCGCTGGAAGTTTTACGGCGACGGGGATTATCAACGCTATTTACGGGAAGGTCGGTCGGTCATCATCGCCGCCTGGCATGGACGTTTGTTGCCGGTGTTCATGCATTTTTCCGGCCAAGAGTATTACGGCCTGGCCGGGATGCACAAGGATGCCGACTTCATTTCCCAAATCGGAGAACGCCTGGGCTGGGTCCTGCTTCGGGGCAGCAGTTCCGACCGCGGAAAAGAGGTGTACCGGGAAATGGTGGCGGCCCTGCATCAGCCCGGTAAACTCCTGGCGATGACTCCCGACGGACCCAAGGGGCCGGCAAAAATTCCCAAACCGGGGGTCATTCGGACCGCCCAAAAGACCGGCGCTGTCGTGATACCGGTCATCGGAGACGCCCGCCGGTCCTGGGAATTCACCAACTGGGATACCTTTTACGTCGTCAAACCGTTTGCCACTATCCACATGGTTTTCGGGCCCCACCTCACATTTAGGGCGGATGAGGATTTTCAGGCCTGTTCCGACCGCCTGAAGGCCGCGCTGGATGAAACTGAACACCAGGCCAAACAGTATTCGGGACGGATTTGAACCCCAATCTTCTTCGTTTCCTCACCCCTCTTTATGGCGGCAGTATCAGCCTCAGGAACCTGCTCTACGATTCCGGTATCAAGCAGGCCCGGGCAGTAGACCTGCCGGTTCTGTCGGTCGGAAACCTGACGGTGGGAGGCACCGGAAAAACGCCGGTGGTCATTGCCCTGGCCCAAGAACTGGCCCGCCGCGGCTGGCATCCCGCCATTCTCAGCCGGGGCTACGGAAGAACCTCCCGGGGTACGATACAGCTCTCCACCGGGAGTGGGACACCCAGCCAATCCTGGCAGGACGTCGGCGACGAACCCTACCTGATGGCTCTGAGCTGCCCGGACATTCCCGTGGTCGTGGATGAGGATCGGGTACGGGGGGCCCGGTATATCCAAACCCATCTGGAGGCCGATCTGGTCATACTGGACGACGCCTTCCAGCACCGCCGCCTTCACCGGGATTGTGACATTGTACTCCTCAGCGCCGGTGATTCCCGGGATCGATATCGCCTGTTACCAGGCGGACGTTTGCGGGAACCGCTCTCGTCCCTGCGACGGGCTCATGTGATTTTTCTAACCAAAACCAATTTGTTTCCCGTTCCACCAGAGATCCGCCGATTTCTGGCTTCGGTTCAGAAACCCGCCTTTCAGCTGGAAGTCCTGACCGAATCACCCCGACCGCTGGAAACCTCCCGGCGCTTCACTCCGGGTAAATCGGCCCTGCTGGTCTCCGGCATCGGCGATCCCGCCAGTTTTGAACAAACCGTTCGATCCCTGTCCATCGAGATTCGGGAGCACCTCCTGTTTCGGGACCACCGGGCCTATACCGATGCCGATGTCCGGAGGATCGAAACCGCCTTCCATCGTTCAGGTGCCGACTATATATTGACTACCGAGAAGGACGCGGTACGCCTGCAACGGAAGGTGGGGGCTTCATTACCGGTGGCGGTTCTGCCGATCCGGGTTCCGTTGCCGGCCGAGGCCGTGGATACGATTCAGGGTCTGCTGGCGCACTAATCAGATCTGGGACACACCCCAGGCAAAGATGACCCCCACAAAGGTCAGCATGAGGGGCCAACCCGTATTCACGAACTGGCGCGCGCCGGGATCTTCAAACACATGGATCTGGAACTGGTGGGTAGTGGCGGCCCCGTGTTCATCAATCGCCAGGATGATGACGTCGTTGGGACCCTTCTGGCTGTTCCGGGCTTTCCAGGTGAACATACCCGTTTTCCGGTTGAAGGTGGCGTATTTCGGCAGGCGAACCGATCGGAAGGTAATCTTGTCCTTGTTCAGGTCTTCCGCAATGACTTTATAGCGATACTCATACCCGGCGAGGGTCACGGGCTTGGGATGGGACAGGATTGTGGGGGCAATGTTGACGAACACTTCACTGACCTGGGAATCGGTGCGATATCCGTCGGAGACCCGGACTTCAAACACATGATTATCGATCTGGGACGCTTCCGGAACCCAGACCACTTTCCCGTGGCGATCCATTTGCATCCCCCGGGGGCCTTTCACCAGGGTGAATTCCAATTCGGCGTTCTGATTGAGGTCCTCCACCTGCACCTGGTAGACGTAGGGTTCACCCACCAGGGCTTTGTCCGGGGCGGTGGACACAATCACCGGAGGATGGTTGACGTAAATCTCAAAACTTTGTTCATCCTTGGTGTACCCGTCGGATGCTGTGACGGACACCCGTTGAATATCGACCTGATCCTTGGTGGGGGTCCAGTTCAGGGTACCCTTTACTTCGTCCACCGTCATTCCTTCGGGGAATTCCGTCAGAGTATAGCGCATGACCGGATAACGGGCGACCGTGACTTTGGGAGGCTTTCCCTGATTTCCATGGAAAAATTCCCAGAGTACGTCTTTGATGTTCACCGTACGCTCGTTCACGGTGGAAATCACCACATACAAACGGTCCTGCTCCCAGAAGATCTGTGGAACATATTTTTTCAAATTGAGGCGGGAAATATAGCCGTTGGACGTACTGTCAGGGGGACTCCAATACACCGCCTCTGCCGTATTCCAATCACCCAGATAGCGGTCGATATTGGCCAGGGCCACTTCGTCCAGAATCTTCACGGTGTAAACGCGATTCAACGCCACCGGATCCAGTCGGACCACATGTTCCAGGGGCAGGAGGGTGGCCTGATTCAAATCTGACAACACCAGTTTGTACTGGTAGGCTTCACCGACCGTTGCCGTCATGGGCGGCAAAGATACGATTTTGACGGGCGCATTGACAAAAAAGTCAGCGGCGAAACTCCGGGTTTCTCTCCCGTCCGTAACGTCGATTTGAAGGTGGGAAAAATCCAGTTGATCCGCGGAGGGTTCCCAGTGCAGCCGTCCGTTGAAGGGATCCATGCGCATCCCCTCCGGCAGTTCCCGGGCGATAAAGGAAAGCTCATCGGCGGCATTGGGATCCAGTACCTCAGGAGTGAATTCCCAGGTATCCCCCAGATCCAGTTTGATCATGGGTGCCGGAGCATGGACAATCACCGGAGGATGGTTCACAAAGACCGCCACTCTTTCGGTGTCGGTGGCTACTCCGTGCTGTACCACCAACTGAAATCGCTGGGTATCCACCTGCGTGGCCGTCGGCACCCAGTGAACGAGGCCGGTGGAATCGACCGTCATACCCTCCGGAGCCTTGGGCAGGCGGAATTCCAGGGGGTACTCCAACGCCTGGTGCCAGATCTCCGGCCGATAGGAATACGGTTCATTGACCGTGGCTTCCACGGGAGCATGGGACAGAATTCGGACTCCGGCCCGGGGAAACAACTTGAATTCCTGGGCGGTCCGATCGAAACCGTCCGACGCCACCAGCCGAACTTCATACACACCTGTATTGGAACTGTCCGTATGCCAGACCAATTCCCCGTCCTCCAGAACCATACCCTCCGGTCCGCGCTCCAGACCCAGGGTGATGTGTGCATCCACATTGCGATCCCGGACGACAGGTCGATAAGTAAAGGTATCGTTGGTCAAAAATTCCGTGAGACTGGGCTCGGAAATAAAGACCGGTGGATCGTTGACATAGATCCACAGGCGTTCTTCCCGTCCTTCCAGTTTGGGCACTACCTGGTAGGTGACCAGGGAATCGGAGCCCCGCGCCGGTCCGGCCTGGATTTCCTCTCCCACCTTCATCTGAACAAAATACTCCAGTAAATAGGCTCCCAGATTGGTGTCATCAGGCACCCAGCGGATGGACTGGGACTCATAATGAAAATACATACCCGGCGGAGGGGGCGCCAGCCAGCGCAAACTGAAGAAAGCTTCCCCCTCTTCTTCCGGCATCGCATATGCAAAAGGCTGGTTCACCGGCAGAACGTGCCGGGGCAAAACATCCGGCGGCAGGGGGATACCGCTGGGTCCCGAACCCAGGGCCGGTACAGCCTCCGGCGGTGCTTCCGGACCGGTGGTATCCACTGCTGCTTCCGATGCAGGGACCGGAGGGGCGGACAAGGCCGTCTCCTCCACCTGGGAGTAACCGAGATCAATTTGGGCCAGGCTGGATTCCAATCCGTTCCAACCGGCCGCCAACAATGTACCCGTGTAGCGGCCGATGCGGGTGACGGGTAGGGTGAGAAACACCTGGGTCATGGTGGAATCATTTTCCAGAGAGTAGTATTCGGGTGCCCGGAGACCCTCCGTCGTATCCCCATACACCACCGACAGCAGATTGGTCTCCCCTGAGATGAACAACAGATCGTGGAACCCGTCGCCATTGAGGTCTGCCACCCGAAAATCTGACAGGGGACCCGGTTCCACCGGAAGCCGGTCGACGGCCACGGTTTCGAAGGAAGGTGTAATGGCCAGGACATCTCCGGATCGGAAGGGGAGCAGGATATCCAGAAATCCGTCCAGGTCCCAGTCGGCCACGCGTAGAGCGGTAAACAGCAGACCGCTGATGTCTTCGAAAACGGGAGTTTGAACGGCATCCATGGTCCACCCGTTGCCTTCCCGTTTGACCACCTGGACTTTCAGCACGGATCCTTCCGGAGAAAATACCACCCAGTCGGTCACGCCGTCCCAGTCGAAATCCAGTCCTTTGACATAAATCGATCCGATCCCTACCGCAAAATCGGCCAGTCGAATCTGATCCACCACGGCCAGGGATGTATCCGATTCCTGATCAAGAATCCAAAGCGAACGAGTCGGAGAACCCAGAGTGAGGGCCACTTCCATATCCCCATCGCCGTCGATATCGCCCAAATCGAAATTCTGGCACCGCAGATAGGAATGTCCGTCACCCACATCGGTTTCGATCGTCGGTTCTTCCGGAAAACCGGAATCACTCCATTCATAGGCCAGCACAATGGGATGCGCCAGCACATCTTCACTGAGATGGAGCGTGTTCATGACTGTGATCAACTCGGGATATCCGTTCCCGTTCAGATCGCCCACTGCAAACCCGGCAAATTCCACCGGTGTATCCTCCGGCGGGGTCAGTTCCCAGACCACTTCCTGATAGCCGTCGGCGCCGATTTGAAACACCGACAGATGGCTCCAGTGTCCGTCATCGTCCTCCGCCAGAGCGATGTATTGGGGCTGATTGTTGCCGGAAAAATCGTAGGGACCTTCCAACGCATGGATGCGGTAGGGACCGGACCGGAGAAAGGTGGTCAGTAACAAAAGTCCAAATGCCAGCCGCCGGACGATCATTTCTTTTCCTTCACCACGCTGGGATCCACCGAAGGGGTGATTACACTTTGGACGGGAGGCGGTTCAAAGGTAAAAAAAAACCCGGTTCCCACCGCTTGAGAAAGGTCTCCGGTGCCGGTAATGGAAACTCCAGCAGTGACTGAATGACCGTGTCAGGGAGGGATTCTTCCTCGGGAACAGGGGGTTGGACGGGTTCAGGTTCCACCGGAGCCGCAAGGGTATCGGCCGGGGTCGGGCCGGGTGCTGTCACCGGTTTTTTCACCGATGCCTGAATCAACACCGGTTGGAAAGCCGGCGTCACTTCGATGTCGGTAATCGTTTTCTTCATGCCGTTTTCCCGGACGCGGACTTCCCCGCGAATGGCCACCAATTCTCCTCCGGTGAACAGTATCCGCAACGTATGAGCCGGTGAACTGGGACTTTCCAGGGTAATAGTGGACGTGCTGCCCGTGACAGCGGAGGTATCCGTAAACGGAAACTGCAGGGCGTGGGCCAGGGAATCGGGCGTGAAGGAGGCCGGAAAACCCTGGAAGAAATAATTGGGAAAGTCATAGAGATCCGGATTGACCAGTTCCGGCTGGTAGGACTGCATGACTGTATCCAGGGGCGGTTCCAGGGACAGGGTCAACACATTGGCCTCCAGATCATGTATGATGGTCAGCGTTTGCACCTGAGAATGGGGTGTATCGGTCCGGGCATACGAAAAGGAAACCTGTTTGTCGCGCTGCACGGCGCTCAGATCGGCGGCAATTTGATGCCCCAGCAGGGTCACCATCGATCCTTCCACGGGCATTTCCTTCACCAGAACACTGAAAGGCGGAATCCCGTCAAACAGGTAGCGCTTTTCTTCGGCCGGTTTGGGAGTCAATACCAGGATTCGATAGGGTTCGGGTGGACCGGAGACCGTATCCTCCGGCGCCGCCTCTTCCGGCGGGAACCAAACCACCGGGGGTTTGACGAAGGCATGCAGCTGAAAATGGTGGGCAGTCGTGATCGGCGCCACCAGGTGGGTGGGACCCATCAGATCTTCGGACTCAATCAACCGTTCCCCGATTTTCATGTCCACCTGATACGAAAAAGTAACCGGGCCGGTGGTGGTCGAATCCGCTACCCATTCCAGACGAAAAGAATCCGGCACGAAAAGGGTCCCGGGCGGAGGAATATCCAGCCAGCGAAACTGATGAAATTGCCCCGGCAGACTGTCCAGTACGGCATAGCGCAGGGTATCTCCCGGTTCCAGCGTATCCGGATACACCAATTGCTGCGCCAGTGAATCTACATATACCGGCCTGATTTCCGGAGAGAAGGGGGCGGCTGCCGCTTCGGGCAGCAGGTTCAAAGATTCGTATAACCCGGCTTCGATTCGTCGAATGAAATTGTGTGTAATGACCGTATCGGCAGACGCAGAGGCCAGAGCAAACAATCCCGAATTTGAAAACGCTGTTTCTTCCAGATGAACGGAGTCGGGATAAACGTACAACTGAAACACCCGGTCATTCTCCAATGGCAAGATCAAATCGTCATACCCATCGCCATTGGAGTCGCGGACCAACACCTCATTTCGCAGGAGGCGGGTCGGAGGCTGGATGTCGAGCTGAACGGTCAGAACCGGAGCCGTTAAGGTCGTTAAATCGTAGAGCGACAGTAAAAATCGGGGAGGTTCCAGGGAAAAGATGGCCAGGCGGGTCGTTCCCTGTTGGTTCAATGGACGGGCCTGCAGAGGGTTGACACCGTTGGCGGTAAGTTCCGGTTCCAGGGGGTAGACCGGAATGACCCGGGGTTCGCCCTGATCCAGGGTCAGAATCATGAGCAGCACTTTCCGCTCAGGGGCGCTTTGAATTACAGCCAGCGTGAACCGGTCCTGGGTACGAAAATAAGTGAAACCCACCGGTCGCATGGCGAGAGGCTCGGGAGTGTCTTCCAGCACGGGCACCGGATCGTCGAAGGCCGTACCGTTCCAGCGAAACAGGAGCAGCCAGGAAGGGCTACCGTCCAGAGTGGGATCGAGAGAGAGAAACGTGGCCAGTAATTCCGGTGTCCCGTCAGCATCGACATCGGCCAGTTGAGCATCGGTGATCCAGCCCAACCAATCCTCCGGAACCGTAAATTGCCAGACGGGCAGGTGATGTCCATCGGGATTGATTTCCACCAGGGACAGTTGAGGGGCCGCCGACTGGTCAAACAGGAGAATTTCGCTGGCACCGTCCTGATCCAGATCCCAGGTACCGTCCACATGCAGGGGGGCGCCCGACAACCCGTTCAGGAAAACGGACCATAGTAAGACCGGGATGACGCATCGAGGAAACGACAGGGAAGAAAAAAAGCGGGGGATTTTGCCCGAAAACACGATCGACCCCGTCAGCGCTGAATTGGTCCTGTCCAGATAATAACTCCCTTACCTTCAGATTTTCGGAAATATAGGGAACTGATTTGACATAAAACAAGGAAAAGCCCCTGTGATAAAGGAGTGAATATCCCTATATTCTGCAGGAAGAAATTCAACCGAGGTAGGTTACAACCCGTACCACCCACATCACGAATGGATATGGAACTCATGAAGAAATTTGTGTTCGTTCTTGGATGGCTCCCCATTCTGCTTTGGGGACAATATGATCCCTACGCATTGGAGGAGAACTATGGCGGTGGCATCGGCTACAGTCCCATGTACATCGCCCTGGATTCCATCCCGGGCTCGGCCTCCCTGCGCCAGTTGGGGTTGGATCCCAACCAGTTTGCCTCCCCGTTTGTGCTGCAGGGCGGGGAAGGATTTGCCCAGATTTCCGGACGCTGGCGGATCGGGGGCTATGCCGGCATTGGATCGTCCCGCATCAGCGCCGTACCCACCGTCACTCTGTATTTGAACCGGGATGGAGTCGAGGGGTACCAGGCCCCACCGGCTATTGTACCGGACTGGAGCGTCGTGGATTCGGCCGTAGCCTATACAGGCAGTTTTCTCCCTTCCATCCGGGGCACTTTCACCTTTGCCCTGGGAGCCGCCGGGGTGGAATATGCCATGCCTCTATTCCGCGACCTGGAATTGGCGGCCGGAGCCCTCATGGGATTGGGACGAATCAACCTTAGCGTGGATCAGACCAGTGGCACCCCTCGCTGGTCCAGCAGCTTTTCCAGTATGTACGGGGACATTACCGATTCCACCCTGTATTATCAGGTTCAGGACGTAGCCGAATTGACCTCCACTCAGACCGGCGGTCTGGAAGCGCTGCCGGTCACCAGTCGATTGGTGGATGTAGGGGGAACCTTTTTCAATTTTCAACCGTACGTTGCACTGAAATGGCAGGTGCTGGACCGGGTGGGCTTGCGATTGAGCGTCGGCTTCAACAAAGGCTCTCTTCCCGCCGGCGGTTGGACCCTGAACAACAGCGTTCCCATCAGTGATTCCCCCGCGGCCACGGTGCAGGGTCTGGCCTTCCGCACCATGCTTTATTTCGGTCTTTGAGCACCGCTTTTTCACGAACCATTTCACAGGAAACAGCATGCGAATCTTCCGCTCAGGAGTAAAAGTCTCCTTTCTTCTGACCGCCATCCTCCTGGCAGGCCTCCTGATCTATCCTCTGGGACAAAAGGTGTACTCCCAGAGCCGGAACACCTACGCCATCATCAAGGACAAGATGAAGGTGTTAAATCAAATCCTGCTGTATGTCAATGAATTGTATTTCGAAGATGTCGACATGGAAACGCTCATGGAAGGGGCTTTTGATGGGATCATGAAAAAACTTGATCCGCATTCCATTTACATTCCCGCCAAAGAGATGAAAGATATCGAGGAGCAGTTTCAGGGTAAATTCCAGGGGATCGGGATCGAATTCGACATTCTCCATGGGTATGTGACCGTCATCTCTCCCGTTGCGGACAGTCCCGCCGAAAAGGCGGGCCTGTTGCCCGGCGACCAGATCGTGGAAATCGATGGTCAGGATGCGTACAACATCACCAAAGAGGAAGTATTCAAGACGTTACGCGGACCCAAGGGGACGCCTGTCACTATCAAGGTGGCCCGGATCGGACTGGATAAACCGTTTCAGGTGACCATCATTCGCGACAACATTCCGCTGTATAGTGTGCGCGCGGCCGTCATGCTGGACGACAAGACCGGGTACATCTGGCTGACCCGCTTTTCCGCCACCACCTCCGACGAAGTGCGGGAAGCCATCCGGAAACTGGATCAGCAGGGTATGCAACAACTCCTGTTCGATTTGCGCAACAACAGCGGCGGCTATCTGGAACAGGCGGCGGAAATTGCTAATCTCTTTTTGGCCGAAAAAGACACCATCGTCTATACTAAAGGGAAACGTTCCGATGTGGAACAGGTGTTCCTGGCCGATCCTTCGAAGGGACGGAGTGATCTGCCGCTGGTCGTGCTGGTGAACCGGGGATCCGCCAGCGCTTCTGAAATCGTTGCCGGCGCCATCCAGGACCTGGACCGGGGACTGGTCGTAGGTGAAACCACCTTCGGCAAAGGGCTGGTGCAACGGCAGATTCCCCTGAAAGACGGCTCGGCGATTCGGGTCACCATCGCCCGGTACTATACTCCCAGCGGTCGTCTCATCCAACGCCCCTACAAAAACGGAGACGATCACGACTACTACAAAGAATTGTACGAAGAAAACCGGGAAGCCAAAATGGATTCCCTGAAAAAGCTCCGGCCCAAATATTATACCCGCAATCATCGTGTGGTGTATGGCGGTGGCGGCATCACCCCTGATGAATACGTTCCCTGGGAGCCGGGGAATGAACCGGAGACCAGAAAATTGCTGTCCAATCCCAAACGACCGTTCTTCAACTGGGCATCCCTCTATACCAGCCGCCATCAGGATGAGCTGAGCTCATGGGAGTATTCCCGGTTCAAAGCCGGCTTCCAACTGACCGAAGCGGACTTCCAATCCTTCCTGGACTATTTGCAGACGGAAGAAATCCAATACGATTCTGCCGCCACCTGGCAGGACCGGGACTACATTCTGAACGCCCTGAAAGCCGAAATCGCCGGCGATCTCTGGGGACGGGACGAGGCCATGGGGATTCGCATGTTGAAAGACAATCAGGTCAACGCGGCCCTGGATCTTTTTGAAGAAGCTGCTGAATTCCTGACATCCAAACCGTAAATTCCGTGTGTCCAGAAGGTCGGTTGACAAACCTTTGGGTAGGTACTAACTTCGCGGACTCAAATGACTAATTGGAGGAATAAATGGTAGAGTATTTCGTCAATGGTGGACCATTCATGTGGCCGATTCTCTTCGCCCTGCTGTTCGGAATCGCCTTTTCGCTGGAACGGTTCTATTCATTGATCATGTCATCGGTCAATTCGAAGAAATTTTTTAGTTCTATCGAATCCACACTGGAGAACGAAGGCGTGGACGCGGCCATTGAATTATGTGAACAGACCAAAGGTCCCGTGGCGGAAATCTTTCATGCCGGTCTTTCCCGCTATCACCGCGGCCTGGACGAGGTGGAGAAGGCGATCCAGAATGCCGGCGGGATCGAAATGTCGTTCCTGGAAAAAAATATGATCTGGCTGAACGCCGTCATCACCATCGCTCCGTTGCTGGGATTTACCGGAACCGTATCCGGTATGATCCGGGCTTTCGAATCCATTGCCGCCGCCAACGACATTTCCCCGGCCGTGGTGGCCAGCGGTATTTCCGAAGCCCTGTTGACCACCGCTTTCGGACTCATCGTCGCCATGATCATCCAGGTGTTCCAGAATTTCTTCGTCTCCCGCATCGATCATCTGATCCTGGATATGGAGGAACATTCGGTCCAATTATTGGATAAATTATACGAGATGCAGGAAAACCAAAAGAAGTAGGAAGGCTCCGTACCCGTGGCCAAGAAAGAACGCCGACACAAGGGAAGTGAAATTCCCACCTCTTCGATGGCGGACATTGCCTTTCTGCTGTTGATTTTCTTCCTCGTCACTACCACCATCGACATGGACAAGGGTCTGGGCCAGGTGTTGCCTCCCGAAGGGGATACGATTGAGATCAACAAGAAAAACATTCTCAACTGCCTGATCAATTCCTCCGGAAAAGTATTGCTGGACAATGAACCGGTGGAAAAACGGGACATCAGCCGGATCGTAAAACAGAAATTGCTGGCCAACGATAAACTGATCATTTCGGTGAAGGCCCATCCCAAAACCGAGTACAAGGACTACATCGAAGTACTGGACCAGCTGAAAGAAGCTCATGCCACCCGAATTTCCATTGCGGAAACGGACTGATGAAGTTTAGTCGGAAAACCAAACTTTCCAGCGAAATTCCCACCGCTTCCATGCCGGACATCATCTTCATGTTGCTGGTGTTTTTCATGGTAACCACCGTCCTGCGGGAATATTCCGGACTGCCCATCGAACTTCCCCGGGCCAAACGAATTGAAAAACTGAAATCCAAACGTCACACCACCTCTATCTGGGTGTCCAAGGAAGGGTTGGTCTCCATTGACGACAAACTTTTCGCACCGGACAATGTCTGGAATATCATGTATGACAAACGGGTGGCCGATCCCCAGATTACCGTTTCGCTGAAAGCCGACGAAGCGGCCAAGATGGAATTGATATCCACTATTCACAATCAGCTGCGGAAGGCCGATGCCCTGAAAGTGAATTACTCAACCAAAACCAAAGTGGATTGACATGGCAACGATTCGATCACATGAACCGATTTTGAAGTACCAATATCCGGTGGTGGTGCGGATCATGGGCCTCATATCCATCCTCCTGGTCATCACTGCATTTCTGGTGTTTCCCCGTTTCGTCAAGGAAATCGTTCAGCTGGAAGCGCAACAAATCGTCATTGAACAGATCGACATCCCCCAGACCCAGCAAATCGACCGACCGCCCCCGCCGGCGCGACCGGCGATTCCAATTGAATCGGAAGACGAGGATATCGCCGAAGATTTGACGATTGAGGAAACGGAATTGGAAAATTTCGAAGCCTGGGACGCTCCGCCTCCACCGCCTTCAGGCCCGAAAGTGAAATTCATTCCCTATGATGATCCCCCGGTGGCTCTGGCCAAGATCACGCCCAAGTATCCTGAAATTGCCCAGGAAGCCGGAATTGAAGGGACCGTGGTGGTCCAGGCCTTTATCGACGAGAAGGGACGGGTGACGGAAACCATCGTGCTGAAGGGTATTCCCAATACGGGACTGGATGAAGCGGCCGTGGAAGCCGTTCGCGCCACCCGGTTCAAGCCGGCCCGGCAACGGGAACGGCCCGTGGGAGTCTGGATTTCCATCCCCATTCACTTTACCATTACCAATTAACCGGATATTTCCGGTCCACAAATGGAAAACCCCCGATACCGGGGGTTTTTGTTTTCCAGAAAGTGAAAAACGTTAGCCGGCCAGGCTGGCCCGGAGAAATTCCCGGTTCAGGCGGGCAATATTGACCAGGGAGATTTCCTTGGGACATTCCGCTTCACAGGCGCCAGTGTTGGTGCAGGCACCGAACCCTTCCGCATCCATCTGGGCCACCATATTGAGTACACGTTCTTTCCGCTCCACCTGACCCTGTGGGAGCACGGCAAACTGGGACACTTTGGCCGCCGTAAAGAGCATGGCGGATGAATTTTTACAGGTCGCTACACAGGCGCCACAGCCGATACAGGCGGCGGAATCGAAGGCGGCATCGGCCGCCTTTTTGGAAATGGGAATGGCGTTGGCGTCCGGAGCTCCCCCGGTACGGACGGAAATGTAACCGCCGGCTTCCATGATGCGGTCGAAAGCCGTACGATCCACAATCAGATCCCGAATGACGGGAAAGGCCCGTGCCCGCCAGGGCTCGACGACAATCGTGTCTCCATCCGAGAAGGACCGCATATGCAGTTGGCACGTCGTGACCCCTTTCAGGGGCCCATGAGCCCGGCCGTTGATCATGAGACCGCAGGTGCCGCAGATCCCTTCCCGGCAATCGTGATCGAAAGAGATGGGCTCTTCGCCTTTCCGCACCAGGGAATTGTTCAACATGTCCAACATTTCAAAGAAAGACATGTCTTCCGACACCTGATCTACTTCATAGGATACGAACTGTCCGGGAGTAGATCCATTTTTCTGTCGCCAGACTTTGAGCGTAACCTTCATTATTTATAACTCCTGGTAGTCAATTGCACGTTTTCAAACACCAGTTCTTCCTTATGCAGAATTTCCGGTTTCCCCACTTCGACGAATTCCCAGTTGGCGGAATACGCGAAATGTTCGTCGTCCCGTTTGGCTTCGTTTTCTTCCGTCTGGTACTCTTCCCGGAAATGGGCACCACAGGATTCCTCCCGATGGAGGGCATCCTGTGCCATCAGTTCCGCCAATTCCATGAAATCGGCCACACGGCTGGCTTTTTCCAGCTCGGGATTGAATTCGTCCTCCCGTCCGGGAATACGGGCCTTCTTCCAGAATTCCTCCCGAAGAGCCGGAATTTCTTTGAGAGCCGTTTCCAGTCCTTTCCGGTTCCGGGACATGCCGACATAATCCCAGAGAATCCGCCCCAGGCGTTTGTGTAATTCCTCCACCGGTTCGTCCCCCTGAATGGAGAGGAGCCGTTTGAGGGAATCTTCCACTCCTTTCCGGGCTTTGGTGAATTCTTCATGGGAGGTATCCAGACTGTCGTGGGGCTTTTGCGCCAGATAGCCGCCGATGGTGTAGGGGATCACAAAATAGCCGTCGGCCAGGCCCTGCATCAGCGCGCTGGCACCCAGACGGTTGGCGCCGTGATCGGAAAAATTGGCCTCTCCCAGCACGAACAAGCCGGGAATGGTGCTCATGAGATTGTAATCGACCCAGAGACCGCCCATGGTATAGTGGGGCGCCGGGTATATCCGCATGGGCACTTCGTACGGATTTTCTCCGGTGATCTGCTGATACATATCAAACAGGTTGCCGTATTTGTCCTCCACCCATTGCCGGCCGTTGCGTTGAATGACATCGGCAAAATCCAGATAGACGGCCTTGCCGGTGGCTCCGACACCCCGTCCCTCGTCACACACCGCTTTCGCCCGGCGGCTGGCCACATCCCGGGGCACCAGATTTCCAAACGAAGGATAGATCCGTTCCAGATAGTAATCCCGATCCTCTTCGGGAATATCATTGGGCGCCCGCGTATCGCCGGGATTCTTGGGAACCCAGACCCGGCCGTCATTCCGCAGACTTTCGCTCATGAGGGTCAGTTTGGACTGGTGTTCGCTGCTGACGGGAATACAGGTGGGATGGATTTGGGTGTAACAGGGGTTGGCGAAAGCGGCGCCCCGTTTATGCGCCCTCCAGGAAGCGGTGGCGTTGCTGGCCATGGCATTGGTGGACAGATAAAACACATTGGCATACCCGCCGGTGGCCAGAATGACGGCATCGGCCACATGGGCCGTGATCTCTCCCGTCACCAGATTGCGGGTGATAATGCCCCGGGCCCGACCGTCCACCACCACCAGATCCAACATGTCGTGCCGGGGATGAAATTTGACCTTTCCGGCGTGCATTTGTCGCACCAGAGCCGAATAGGCTCCCAACAGGAGTTGCTGTCCGGTCTGGCCTTTGGCATAAAAGGTGCGGGATACCTGCGCTCCGCCGAAACTACGGTTGTCCAACAAACCGCCGTATTCCCGGGCAAAGGGAATCCCCTGAGCCACACACTGATCGATGATGTTGTTGCTGACTTCCGCCAGGCGATACACGTTGGCTTCCCGGGCACGATAATCGCCCCCCTTGATGGTATCATAGAACAGGCGGAAAATGCTGTCTCCGTCGTTGGGATAATTCTTGGCCGCGTTGATGCCTCCCTGGGCGGCGATACTGTGAGCCCGGCGGGGGGATTCATGGTATGAAAAAGCCAGAATATTGTAGCCCAGTTCAGCCAGGGTCGCCGCCGCCGAGGCACCGGCCAGTCCCGTTCCCACCACAATGATGGTGTATTTCCGCTTGTTGGCCGGGTTGACCAGTTTCAGGTTGAACTTGTGCTGGGTCCACTTCTCCGCGAGAGGTCCGTCCGGAATGTGCGCATCAAACTTCATCATGATCAAAACCCTCCCTTCAGGAAGCCAAAATAGATCGGTATCGTAGCAAACGTGGCCGGAATGATGAGCCAGAAAATCACGGCAATGGCTTCGATCAGTTTCCCGTATTTGTTATACCGGATGCCAAAGGTTTGAAAAGCCGATTGAAAACCGTGTTTCAGGTGAAATCCCAACAGAAACATGGCAATCAGGTAAAACACGGCGTAGACGGGATTGCCGAAACCGACCTGATTTCCGGTGACCACCGCATAAAACTGGCCTTCTTGATGGTGCGTTTGAAAGGTATACCAGATCGTCTGGAGATGCACCACCAGAAAAATGAACAAAATGCTTCCGGTGACCCCCATGAATCGGGAGGACAGGGCGCTCACTTCATGGGCCTGATATTCCGTGTAGGATATTTCCCCGGACGAGCGGCGATTGGCCAGGGTGAGTCGCAGGGCATTCCAGATGTGGAACACAAAAATCAGGGTCAGAATCACTTCGATGACCCGGACCAGAGGCTTGAGACTGGAAAGCCGTTCCACATAGAGGTTAAACGCTTCGGGGCCTGCGTACAAAAACAGATTGCCAAAGAGGTGGATCACCAGATACAGACAAAGCAGCAACCCGGTGGTTGCCATGGTGATTTTCTTCCCCACCGACGAATTCATAAACTGGAAGAACCAATTCATCGTACCCTCATTTCTTCATTTGACACCAGTGAAAATTATCCTGAATTCCCGGGATAGGAAAGGAGATTCCCCGGTCCGAATTCAAATCCGGTCGGCCAGGACGGCGCCCAGGTGACTGCCGTAGTACAGGATCGCCACCGCCAGACCCTTCAGTCCGATCCAGAAGGGTGGCAGGGGTTGCCGGGGGGTCTTATGCTGGCGGATCTCCCACACCCACACGGCCACGAAGACGGCCAGAGCCAGCAGCTGTAAAAACCCGTGGGTCTTCCAAGGAACAAAGGGCCAGATGAAATGACCCACCAGCCGGTCGGCGGCGAAACCGGTGGAGGCAGCGGCCACTGAGGCCAGTAACGCCAGCCGCAGGTTCCAGTGGGCAGCCACCGGGAACCCCTGGTGCTTCCAGCGCAGGTGCAGGACATCAAAGAAAAAGGAGGCCCCGAATAGGGCGATGGGGAAATGAATCACCAGGGGATGGAAATCGCCGAAACTCATGAGAGTCGCTTCAGACGATAAGAACCGTACATACTGATCAACACCAGTAGCGTCAGTCCGTGCGTCAAATAGACAAAGGGTGAACCGGCGATGTACATACTTTCGATGCGGTAGATGCCCAGCAGGATCAACAACAAGACCAGATAAAAACTGCGACGGGCCAGGATCGTCCCCATGCGGGTGACCTGCAGGTACACTCCCATCAGGAATCCAATGGACACCAGCCACCAACCGAAAAAGCGATAGGACAGGCGGAGATAGTCATCCAGATGAATCCCGGACGTGGTCTGAAACAACTGCTGGAAGGACGTTCCCAGCAGTGCCTCGTTGGCCTGTTGATCCAGGAGCCAGGGTTCAGCCGTCATGAGCCAGCTCAGGCCCAGTCCGATGGAACCGAGCGCCACCAAATAGAGGGGAATTTGTACCAGATTATGGGCTTGTTTTCCAGTCATGAGATCCACTCCCGGTTTTGATAGGTTTTGAGAATATAGGCCGGAAGGTCCATTCCCGAGCGCATAAATCGATCCTGAACGGTGAGGGCCGGTGGACCCTGAGACAGCACCCGATCGAGGTAAGGGCGGAGAAAGGGCGTTTCGTCCTTCGGCAGGCGGTTCCCCCTTTGTCGCAACCCTTCCAGCGCCAGGTCACTCAACCAGTCCAGCCACTCCCGGACGGTCCGGTCCTCCGGTCCCGGCTGAGACCAGTCCACCTCCAGGGTTGTCTGTTCCAGGAGGCGACGTTCTTCCGTAGACCAGCGTTCCACCCGGTGAATCAATTCCTGTCGCACACTCTCTTCCCACAATAATCCCAGCCACCAGGCTGAGGGGGCGAATTCATACCCGAAAGGTGGCCGGTCGGAACCCCGGATCTCCAGCACATTCTTGAAACGAACATGGGTGAATATCTGATGTAATATCCACCAGACGGCTTTCCGCCGGGAGGTATCATCCGGTAATTCCTCGATCCATTCCCGGCCCGAGAGTCGGCTGGGATGAAAATCTCCGGTTTGATCCTGGGTGAACAGGAGCGGGACGCGTCCGCTCCACCGGACGTAGGATGGGAGGAAATCAGGCAGGCGGTCGATTCCCTGGGAGAGGAGGGAGCCACAGCGGGCCGGGTCGGTACGCATCCACACGATCGCCCGGGAATTGGACCGCCCGGCGGGACGTCCGCCAACAAAAGGAGCGTGGGCAAACAGGAGGGACGCCAAGGGAGACAGGGCATCGGCCAGAAAGGCCATTTCGCCCGCTTCTTCCGGGGTAGAAAAATCCAGATTGACCTGCACGCTGGTGGAATTTCGCATCATCCAGGTCCCGCGGGTGCCGGTGATGGCAAAGCGTTTGTCCATGATTTCATACTTGGGAAGCCGGATCAGGTCCACCTGGTCAGGATGATGAATCGGATCCAGGGACAAATCCAGAACGACCAATTCCTGGCGCTCGCAGAGCGTGGCCATCCGCTTGAGATGGCGGCGAAAATGCCGGTCGATTTCCCACAGGCTCGGTTCCGGAGGAGAAGCCCATTCCACCTGCCCGCCCGGCTCCAGACTGTACCAGGATTTGGGCTGGTCCTGATCCTGCAGTGTTTCCAACTCCCCGAGCATGTCCATGGCCGAGTATCCCCGGCCCGGATTCACCGGCAGGCGACTTCCGTCCCGGTTAAACAGAATGCATTCAATTTCCACTCCGATTTTCCGTTCCGACGGGGCGATCGGGTGAGAAAGAATGAAGTCAGAAATGATTTCTTCCGGCTGCATAAGAAAAGAATTTCCCACTGAAAACTATCGCGGGCAAAGGAATCATTGTCCGCCGGGCCGGGTGCCGGTTGGGAAGCCGAAGCCGGCCCGGGATCTCCCTCTTTCCGCCCTAATTACGTCAATGATTCCCGCTGTCAACACCGTAACTTTGCCACTCTTTGTAATTGAAAATCTCAGTAACTTGGCAACCAATGAGGAATTCAAAATCGGATACCCTTACCCCTGAAGAACTCCGGGAATGGATCGATGCTCTGCAGGATATTCTCGAGGAAGACGGGGAAACCAAGGCTCGTCAGCTCCTGGACGAGCTGCAATCCTACGCCCGGCAGCAGGGCCTGGTTACGGGCGGAGCTATCACCACCCCCTTTATCAACACGATCTCCGCAGAGGAACAGCCCGCCTTCCCCGGTGATCGTGCTCTGGAGCGCCGGATCAAAAGTCTGATTCGGTGGAATGCCATGGCCATGGTGGTACGGGCCAACATGGAACACCACGGTATCGGTGGACACATATCCACTTATGCATCGGCCGCCACTCTCTACGAGGTGGCTTTTCATCATTTTTTCCACGGACCCGAACACCAGGGCGGAGATCTGGTCTTCTTTCAGGGCCACGCCAGTCCCGGTATCTATTCCCGGGCCTTCCTTGAAGGAAGGCTGACCAGCCAACATCTGCAAAATTTCCGTCGGGATCTGTCGCCGGAAGGCGGGATCACTTCCTATCCCCATCCCTGGCTCATGCCGGACTTCTGGCAGTTTGCCACCGTTTCCATGGGACTGGGCCCCCTCATGGCCATCTATCAGGCCCGCTTCATGAAATATCTGGAAGACCGGGGCTTTCTCACCATCGGAGACCGCAAAGTCTGGGCCTTCCTGGGCGACGGAGAAATGGATGAGCCGGAGAGTCTCGGCGCCCTGACCCTGGCCGCCCGGGAAAAACTGGACAACCTGATTTTTGTCATCAACTGCAATTTACAGCGCCTGGATGGTCCCGTCCGGGGCAACAGCAAAATCATTCAGGAATTGGAAGGGGCTTTCCGGGGCGCCGGCTGGAACGTTATCAAAGTCATCTGGGGCGCAGAATGGGATGATCTTTTGCAGCGGGACCAGACCGGACTGCTCCAAAAACGCATGGAAGAGGTGGTGGACGGAGATCTGTTGAAATATGTGGTCGAAGGCGGAGCCTATATCCGGAAACATTTCTTCGGGAAATACCCCGAATTACTGGAACTGGTGCGGGAGAAAACAGACGATGAATTGTGGCGTCTCCGCCTGGGAGGCCATGACCCCGAAAAAGTGTATGCGGCCTATTGGAAGGCCATTCACACCCAGGATCAACCCACGGTCATTCTGGCCCGGACCATCAAGGGGTACGGCATGGGTGAGGCCGGAGAGGGGCGGAATATCACCCACCAGCAGAAAGAACTCAATGAACAGGAGTTGCTGTATTTCCGGGATCGCTTCGATATACCGCTCTCCGATGAACAGGCCCGGCAGGCTCCCTTCTATCGGCCGGCCGACGACTCGCCCGAAATCCAGTACCTGCTGCAGCGGCGTCAGGAACTGGGCGGATTCCTCCCGCAGCGACGCCGTTCGGCGAAACCTGAACCGGTCCCGGATTTGACCTTCTTCCGGGAATTGCTTCAGGGCTCCGGCGAACGCTCCATCTCCACCACCATGGCCTTTGTGCGACTGCTGACCCTGCTGACCCGCCATCCGGAGATCGGTAAACAGGTGGTGCCCATCATCCCCGACGAAGCCCGCACCTTCGGGATGGATCCTCTCTTCCGGCAGTTGGGCATCTATGCTCACGAGGGGCAGAAATACGAACCGGTGGATTCACGGCAATACCTCTACTATCGTGAGGCCCGGGACGGACAAATCCTGGAAGAAGGCATTAACGAAGCCGGTGCCATCGCCTCCTTCATCGCGGCGGGACTGTCCTATTCGACGCACGGCATCAACATGATTCCCTTCTACATTTATTATTCCATGTTTGGCTTTCAGCGGGTAGGGGATTTCATCTGGGCCGCCGGAGACATGCGTGCCCGGGGATTCCTGCTGGGAGCCACAGCGGGCCGTACCACCCTCAACGGAGAAGGATTGCAGCACCAGGACGGCCACAGTCATTTGATGGCGTCGGTATTTCCCCACATCCGGGCCTACGATCCGGCCTTTGCCTATGAGTTGGCAGTGATCATTCAACGGGGCCTTCAGGAAATGGTGGCAGAACAACGGGACATTATCTACTACCTGACTCTGGAAAATGAAAATTATGTGCATCCGCCCCTGCCCCCCGATGTGGAAGCAGGCATTCTCCAGGGGATGTATCGCTTCCGGACATCGTCTCTCAGTTCAACAGGCGGTACGGTACAGCTGCTGGGGGCGGGACCCATGCTGCGGGAAGCCCTGGCGGCGGCGGAGCTTCTGGAACAGGACTGGAAAGTAGCGGCCCATGTCTGGAGCGTCACCAGTTTCAGTGAATTGCGAAAAGAGGCGGAAGCGGTGCACCGCTGGAATCACTTCCACCCCGACCAGCCGGAAAAGTCCTCCCATCTGCAGACCTGCCTGCCGGATGAATCCGTACCCGTCGTAGCCGTATCTGATTATGTCAAACCGGTGGCGGAACAAATCGCCGCCTTTGTTCCCGGTCCTTTCACGGCTTTGGGTACCGATGGCTTTGGCCGGAGTGACACCCGCGAAGGATTGCGCGACTTCTTCGAAGTCAACCGTTATCACATTGTTCTGGCAGCGTTGAGCGCCCTGGTCCGAACCGGCGCGCTCCCGAAAACGACCCTGACCAAAGCCTTACAACAATATCCTATCGATCCGGAGAAACCGAATCCGGTGACGGTGTAAAGGAGACGCCTGTGATCAAAACCATTACGCTACCCGATTTGGGAGAAGGAATCACGGAAGTGGACATCAGCGAAATTCTGGTGGCTCCCGGTGATGCCGTACACCGGGAAGACACTCTGCTGGTTTTGGAATCGGAAAAGGCTTCCATGGAAATTCCCAGTGATTACGCCGGGACCGTTACGGCGGTCCATGTGGCGGCCGGCGACACGGTACAACCGGGAAGTCCCATTCTGGATCTGGACATTGGCGACAGCGCGGAAGTAACGGAGGCGGAAGGGGAGCCGACACTTCCGGCGGAATCCAGCGCACCACCGGCAACGACGCCTGCCGCTGTGGTCCCTCCCGGTCCGACGGTCCATGCCAGCCCTTCGGTTCGTCGTCTGGCCCGGGAACTGAATATCGATATCACTACCGTTCCCCGGACAGGTCCCAAAGGCCGTCTGACCCGGGATGATCTCCTGAACTTCATCCGGGACCGGATGGAGCGACCCCGGCCGGTGGAACCGGAAATCGATTTTTCCCAATGGGGACCGATCGAAGAATTCCCTCTCACCAAAATTCGACGTCTCACCGGAAGCCGGATGCAAGCCGCCTGGCAGACCATCCCCCAGGTAACGCAGTTCGATCAGGCCGACATTACCGAACTGGATGCGCTTCGTCTTCGCATGAAGGCGGCCTGGAGCCGCCAGGACGTCCGGATCACCCTTCTGCCATTCCTGATGAAAGCCGTGGCCCAGTTGCTGAACGAATGGCCCGATTTCAATGCCAGTCTGCACCCCTCCGGTGAAACCTTGATCCGGAAACAGTATTACCACTTGGGAATCGCGGTAGATACGCCGGCGGGGCTGGTCGTGCCGGTGGTGAAGGACGTGGACCGGAAGGACGTGGTGGAACTGTCCCGGGAATTGATGGACGTGAGTTCCCGTGCCCGGGAGAAAAAACTGACCCCGGCTGAATTGCAGGGGGCGACGTTTACGATTTCCTCCCTGGGGGGAATCGGCGGAACCTACTTTTCACCGATCGTCAATCCACCTCAGGTAGCCATCCTGGGCGTATCCCGCTCCCGGCGACAGCCTGTCTGGCAGGAGACGGAGGAGCGCTTTGTTCCCCGGTTGATCCTGCCCTTTTCCCTCAGCTACGACCACCGGGTCATCGACGGAGCCGCCGGCGCCCGATTTACGGCCGGCCTGTCCCGACTCCTCGCGGACCCGGACTTGATCGCCTCCTGGGAGGTGATGCCGTGAGCGACCGCCACCTCCACCACAATGTGGTTGT
>RFIZ01000097.1 GCA_003695105.1 Fidelibacterota bacterium | reverse complement strand
GAAAAATACCCGGATATCGGTACCCTGCTCCCGGCCATGGGGTATGGGGAAGAACAGATGCGGGATCTGGAAGCGACGGTCAAACAGACCGAATGCGACGTGGTGATTATCGGTACACCGATCGATTTGCGCCGGGTGATCCGGATCGATCAACCTTCGGTTCGGGTCACCTATGATTTGCAGGAAATCGGCTCCCCGAACCTGGTGGATGTACTGAAACCCTTCCTGTAACCCATGAACAAAACCGCCATGATTGCCCTCGGGGGCAATGCCATTTCCCCCGGAACGGGAAGTGGAACCATTACGGAACAGTTCGCCCGTACCCGGGAAAGCCTCGAGGGCATCATGCATTTTGTGCACCAGAAGTATCGTATTTGCCTTACCCATGGCAACGGCCCGCAGGTGGGCGACGAACTGTTACGGATGGATCTGACCCATGTACAGGTCCCCCCGCTTCCGCTGGGTGTTTGTGTCGCCGGAACCCAAGGCACCATCGGCTACATGATCCAGCAGTCCTTTCAAAACCGGCTGCACCTGGAAGGCATTGACCGGGAAGTTGTTACTTTGGTCACCCAGGTAGAAGTGGATCCCGACGATCCCAGCATCAAGCATCCTACCAAGTTCGTCGGTCATCGCTACACCCGGAAGGAAATCGAACCCCTGGCCCGGCAATTCGGCTGGCAAATCGGCGAACAGGAGCCGGGTGTCTGGCGTCGGGTCGTCCCTTCCCCGAAACCACGGTATATCATGCACGGGTCCAGCATCCGGACACTGGTCCAGCATGGAACGATCGTCATCGCCAGCGGCGGTGGCGGGATCCCCGTCTACCGGGAACCCGACGGAAGGCTGGAGGGTTTGGACGCCGTCATCGACAAGGATCTGGCGGCAGCCCTGATGGGGCGAATCATCAAAGCCGAAGAATTGTGGATCATTACCGATGTTCCCGGCGCATATGTACACTACAAAACACCGCGGGAACAATTGCTGGGTGACATAACCGTAGACCAGGCCAGGGCGTACCTGGAAGCAGGTCATTTCCAAAGCGGAAGTATGCAACCCAAGATTGAAGCGGCGCTCTATTTTTTGTCTTACCATGGAAAACGGGCTGTAATCACCTCCATTCCGGAAATCGAGGCAGCCATCCACGGGAAAGCAGGAACGATCATATACAACCCAAATCAAGGAGATCATTGTGAAAATTCATGAATATCAAGGGAAGGCCATTCTCAAATCCTTTGATGTCCCTGTTCAGGACGGAGAAGTTATCGACTCTCCGGATCAGGCCGAGGCGGCCATTGAACGGGTCCAACAGCGATTCCATTCACCGGCGGTGGTGGTCAAGGCGCAGATTCACGCCGGCGGAAGAGGAAAAGGAGGCGGCGTCAAATACTCCCCCACCAAAGAAAAGGCACTGGAACATGTGCGGAACATCCTGGGATCGACCCTGGTAACGCATCAGACCGGCCCCAAGGGACAACGGGTACGAAAGGTGTATATCACCCAGGCACTGGATATTGCCCATGAATACTATGCCGCGCTTACGCTGGACCGGAGCCGCGGCAAACACGTCTTCATGGTCTCAACAGAAGGAGGCGTGGACATTGAATCGGTGGCCGCCAATACACCGGAAAAAATCGCCAAGATCTGGATCGATCCCCTGGTGGGGATGAAACCTTTCCAGGCCCGGATCCTGGCCAACGCCCTCCACCTGCAGGGCGATCAATTGAAAAGAGCCATGTCCATCTTCCTGAACATGTACCGTTGCTATGAAGAGACGGATGCATCCCTGGTGGAAATCAATCCTCTGGTGAAAACGGAACAGGGAGACATCGTGGCACTGGATGCCAAATTCAATTTTGATGACAACGCTCTCTTCCGCCATCCTGATATCGTCGAAATGCGCGATTTGTTTGAAGAGGATCCTACGGAAGTGGAAGCCGGGAAATACCACCTGAACTACATCAAACTGGATGGCAATGTGGGATGCATGGTCAATGGAGCCGGACTGGCTATGGCTACGATGGATATCATCAAACTGTCCGGCGGTGAACCGGCCAATTTTCTCGATGTGGGCGGTGCCGCCAATGTGGAGACGGTCAAAAATGGATTTAAGATCATTCTGTCCGACGAACATGTACGGGCTATACTGATCAACATTTTTGGCGGCATCGTCCGTTGTGACCGGGTAGCGAACGGCGTGATTCAGGCCGTGAAAGAGCTGGAACTCACGGTTCCGGTCGTTGTGCGGCTGGAAGGGACCAATGCCGAACAAGCCAAGGACATTCTGGCCCGGTCAGGCGTGCAAATTATTCCCGCCGACAACATGAAAGACGCAGCCGAAAAAGTGGTGGCCGCCGCCAACCAAAACCAGGGAGAATAACAATGTCTATTTTGGTGAATAAAAATTCGAAAGTTCTGGTACAGGGAATTACGGGATCCGAAGGGACATTTCACGCCACCCAGATGCTGGAATACGGCACCCAAATTGTCGCCGGGGTCACGCCCGGGAAAGGCGGGCAAAAGGCTCTGGACGGACGCATCCCGGTTTTCGACACTGTTGAAGAAGCCCGTGCAAAAACGGGTGCTGATGTGTCCATCATTTTCGTCCCTCCGGCCTTCGCCGCCGATGCCATCATTGAAGCGGCCTATGCCGGTCTGGACCTGGTTGTCTGTATCACCGAAGGGATACCGGTTCACGACATGGTTCGGGTGAAACGGATCATTGACATGGAAGGTACCCGATTGGTGGGCCCCAACTGTCCCGGTATCATCACGGTTGACGAGTGTAAACTGGGAATCATGCCCGGCTTTATTACGAAAAAGGGAACCATCGGTGTCGTCTCCAAATCCGGGACTCTGACGTATGAAGCCATCGGGCAATTGGTTAGTGCCGGCCTGGGACAAACTACCGCCATCGGAATCGGCGGCGATCCCATCATCGGCACCAGCATGCGGGACGTGCTGGAATTGTTCGAAGCCGATCCCGAAACGGAAGGGGTAGTCATCATCGGGGAAATTGGTGGTCAAATGGAAATCGAAGCAGCCCGCTGGGCGCAGGAGCATATGACCAAGCCGGTAGTCGGATTCATTGCCGGCCAGACCGCTCCTCCGGGAAGACGGATGGGGCACGCCGGGGCGATCGTTTCCGGAGGAGACGACACCGCCGAGGCCAAAATGAGGATCTTGACCGAATGCGGAGTAACGGTATGCCAGTCCGTCGCCTCGATCGGTGAAACCATGAAACAAGTTTTGAACCCATAGGACAGGAATTCACATGAACAACCGCACCTTTGCCATCATAAAACCGGATGCCTTCCGGAATGGATATCTGGGACAAATACTGGACCGTATCATTCAGGCCGATTTTCGAATTTTGGGAGCGAAATTAATCCGGATGACCCGACAACAGGCAGAAGGGTTCTATGCCGTCCATCGCGGGAAACCCTTTTACGAAGAACTGACCCGCTTCATGTCTTCCGGTCCCTGTATGGTTCTGGCCCTCGAAAAGGAGAATGCGGTCACCGCCTGGCGGGAAACTATCGGTGCCACCAATCCTGCTGACGCCGCCCCAGGCACGATCCGTAAGGATTTTGCCACCAGTCTGGGCGAAAATGCCGTCCATGGATCAGACAGCGATGAGAACGCCGTGAAAGAAATCGCCTTCTTTTTCACCGAAGCGGAATTGATAGCCAACCAGTAAAATCTTCGGGATTACTGTTTGGTTTTTTGCCCCTGCGCATGAAAATTTCACTGCTATGTTCTTGATCAAAAACCAGGACTACCTATGGTGAAAAAAATTCTTCCCCTCCTTTTCCTCCTGCCTCTGTTGTTTACCTCCTGTGGGAAAAAGGCCATTGAAGCGGAAACGGGTGCTCAGATTCCTTTGGTGGCGGACCTGCCCAATCCCGGCGAATCTTATGATATCACCTGGGAATTGACGGCCCAACCGGACGGAAGTCTGTTACAACTGGAACCCTTCATCAACCCAGATCATCCCGAATCCCTGACCTTCATCCCGGATGCACCGGGCGATTACACCGTTCAGGTGACGGTCAAACAATACGGCGATGAAGTGGGAGTGCAATCCTGGGACTACAATGTATCCGGCGAGGTGATTGATATTCAACAAATGATTCCGGT
>RFIZ01000096.1 GCA_003695105.1 Fidelibacterota bacterium | reverse complement strand
GTCCATCTCCGGACGGGGACGGTACAAGCTGACCCCCGGCATCCCCTGGGACGGACTCCGCTGCTGGCCAATGAAGACCTGATTTTGTCCCGCCAACGGCTGTCCCGGGGATTTCCCTTTCTGGTTCGGAACGGTCAGGTGGATGAACTGTGGTATGTCCAGTCCGGTGGAGGGAGTCTCGGCACCCAATTCGGTTCCCTGGAGATTCGGGACGGCGACTATGTGATTCTGCCCCGGGGAACCATCTGGGAGGTCCATCCATCCTCCCCGCTGGACCTGTTCATTCTGGAAACACCCCATCCCATTCAGATCCCGAAAAAATACCGTTCGGATTCCGGGCAGCTCCTGGAACAGGCACCTTTTTGTGAACGGGATTTCCGGGTGCCGGAATTGGCACCGCCCCGTGAGGAACGGGAGGTGACCCTCTGCATCCGGTTGCAGGACGGCTTCCAGTGGCAGACGCTGGACCGGCACCCCTTCGACCTGGTCGGCTGGGACGGAACGCTCTATCCCTGGTGTTTTTCCATCCATGATTTCGAACCCATCACCGGTCGGATTCATCAGCCGCCTCCGGTGCACCAGACGTTTGAAGGGACCGGTTTCGTGGTTTGTTCTTTCGTCCCCCGACTCTTCGATTACCACCCGGAAGCCATTCCGGCTCCCTATGCCCACAGCAATGTGGATTCGGACGAAGTTCTGTTCTACTCCGCCGGACAATTCATGAGTCGCAAAGGAATCGACGCCATGTCCCTCACCCTTCATCCGGCCGGACTCCCCCATGGACCCCATCCCGGGAAAGTGGAGGAATCCATCGGGAAAAAAGACACCCGGGAACTGGCGGTCATGGTGGATACCTTCCGCCCCCTGAAGCTGACCACATTCGGTGCCGACCTGTCCGATCCGGATTATCCCTGGTCCTGGTTACCGGAGGAGTAACGCATGATCATCGATCCCGCCACCCAATCGTTTAAGGACAATTACAAACTGATGATCGGGTCCATTCTGCCCCGGCCCATTGCCTGGGTGTCGACCCGATCCCCGGAGGGCGTCCCCAATCTGGCTCCCTTTTCGTTTTTCATGGGGGTATGCAGCCGGCCGCCAACCCTGGCTTTCGCCCCGGCCATCCGGGCCACGGACGGCGCCACCAAAGACACCCTGAACAACATTCGGGACACCAAAGAATTCGGGGTGAACATCGTCAGCGAAGACCTGGCGGAAGTCATGGTGCAAACCTCCGGGGAATATCCGCCGGATGTGGACGAATTTGCCCTGGCGGGGCTCCAGCCTGAACCGGGACAAGTGATTGCCGCCCCGCTGGTAAAAGCTTCACCCGTTCGGTTCGAATGTCGCCTGACAAGGATAATCCCTGTGGGTGACGGGAAACCGGGATCCGGATTTGTGGTTCTGGGTGAAATCGTCCGGTTCCATGTCCGCGACGATCTGATCCAAGAGGGCCGAATCGATATTCAGGCTCTCCGTCCCGTAGGTCGTCTGGCCGGATCTGCAGGCTACTGTCGGATCACCGATACGTTTGAGATCCGCCGCCCCCCGAAACCATGACCCTCACCGATCGCCTGCACCGCGCCCAGACCTTCGGCAACGTGGGACCGGAAGAATACATGGTGCCCTTCCCCAATCTGGGTTCTTTATTGGAGGGAAAAACCATCAAGGAAGGAAATCAGGTGTTGTTTGCCGGTCCGGGCGGGACCGTGGCGGAGGTCCAGCAGGCCGTGACATCTTGGTTGCCGGAGTTGAGATCCCGGGGAGTGGAACCGGGTACGGTGGTGACTCTCACCGCTTCGGATCCCCGACTGTTTCTGGTGCAGGCCTTTGCCGTCTGGACATTGGGAGGCATTCTGTATCTGGGGCAGGATCCTTTCGACCGGGTGCAGATCAGGCTCTCCGACCGGATTGTACCGTCTACCCCCGAAATGGAATTCCGTCTGCGGTGGCGGCCCCATTTGGAAACGGAAGCGGTCTGGCAGGAAAAAGGTGATACCTGCATCCGCCTGAGTCATTACAATCTCCTGATCAACGCCTATGCTCTCCACCGGGTTCTGGCCCTGCCGCCGGGACGACGACTGCTGGTCCAGGCAAAGGTTCAGGATACCGCCGATCTGTTGTGCCAGTGTCTGCTGCCCTTGTTGGGAAATCACACCTTGGTGAAGTCGGGCCCGGATGTGGTGATCGGATCGGAGGCGGACTGTACCTACCGGGTGGCCCGTTCCTGGCGCCGATTGGTTTCCACGGATCCGCCCACCCTGTACTATCTGCCGGAACATACGGCCTTTGTGGCACTGAATGAACACCTGTTCCCCTATGTGGATCTGCGTCTTGAGGATGATCAGGTGGTTTTCAGCGGACATGCAGCCATGTTGGGGTATGCTACGGAAGCCGAAACCGCCCGTGTGCTGACGAAGGAAGGATACCGGGTGCCGCTTCCCGCTATATAGGATCGATCTACCCATATCATGTTGATATGGTTTTCTGCAGAATCCTCTCCGGGACAAATTCACCTAACCAGCGCAATATTTGAACCTATCCGTATCCCACAGTTTTGGACCACTTTTTGTCTCTTTCGGTCAGGAATGAAACAAAGGAGTACACTTCGATGAAAAAAACAGCTCTGTATCCGGCCATCATATTGTCCGGTATCATTTGGGGACCCCTGGTCCTCCAGGCGCAAACCGATTCTACCCTGGCGGAAAAACAATTGAAGAAGGTCAATCAGCAGGTGTTGGAAGAATTGGAAAAATCGGGTGCGGATGTGGAAGAAGCCCGTCAACAATTGCAATCCCTGCAGGTTTCCCTGGAAACCCTGCCTGAGGTTCCTGCGGATGGGAAACTCCAGTTCGGCCTCTATCTGGAAGACCTCGATTTTCAGGAAGCCTATGAACGGCATTACCCCTACAATTATGGCGTGCTGGTGTCAGGGGTGGTCACCGGCGGAAACGCCGACCGGGCCGGAATCGTCAAAGGGGACATCATCATGGAATTCGACGGTGAAAAGGTCCGGTACGAAGACCATTTGATTTCCCTGCGCGATACGAAATCTCTGGGCGACACGGTAACCCTGACCATTTTCCGGAATGAAAACATTATCAAGCGGACGCTGACGTTCAATCCACCGGCTCCGAAAGGGTACGAGGAACATGCCGGAGGCAAGGTCGGGAAAAAACGCCTTTCACCGGGATACGGAGGCGGCGGACCCATGTTGGTCCTGACCAATTTCAAATTTCCTGAAATCTCCCGAATGCTGACCAACAACGGCTTCAATCCCAACCTGGATCTGGTGGCGTTCGTGGGTGGCTTTGGTATGGGCAACGTCGGCAAAGGGCTCTTCATCGGCGGCGGCGGGGCCGGGTATTCCAGCTCGCAACAGATCCCGAAAGATAACGGCAACGGCTACAAACGTTACCAGTTGGATTCGGGCTTCGGCGGTGTCATGGTTCACAAGAAACGGGCCCTGTTCTCCAAAAAGTTCGTACTGGATGCGGGATTGCTCCTGGGCGGAGGTTCCACCAAAGTTACCGTATCCTCAACCGATGGTGATTTCTCCTGGAACAGCCAAATCGAAAACAATATCCAGAGTGAATCGTTCAGTTACGAAAAAAATTATCTGGTAGTGCAACCCTCTCTGGGGGCCCTGGTGCGGGTCACCGACTGGTTTGGACTGAATGGATCCGTGGGATATTTGGCTACGTTTCCTCAGGGGAGTGATTGGAAGGAATCCAATTTTGACTTTGTGGTCAAAGACGGGCGCCCGGATGTCTTCAATGATGTGACCTATACCCTGGGAATCTGGTTCGGTTATTGATTTACCCTCCTCAGGCTTTCCGGCCGGGATTCCCGGTCGGAAAGCCGTTCTAAGGAGTCGTTCCACCCTGTAACCTGTTATCCTAAATTCAATTATGGAACCCAACCTATTTTCGGTTCTCTTCAACAAAACCATTTCCACCGTCATTGCCCTGGGTTCACTCTTTTATACGGCCATACCCGGTGTGACACCCGACATGGGTCCCGTGGAGGTGACCGCCAACGGTTCCGTCCTCATGGTTTCCACCCGGATTCAGCATGCATTTTCCACCGATTTGGATCAGATTTTTTCTTCCGGGATGGATGTGGCCCTCCATTACAAAATTCAATTGGTGGAAATCAACGGTGCGCCCCGGGTGGTCAAGACCGTCGCCCTGACCAAAACCCTTGCCTATTCCCTGCTGGATCAAACCTACCAGGTCACCGATTCGGAAACGCAGGAATCCGATGGGGATATGGGGCTGGAGGATGCCAAGGAGCGGTGGAGTACGCTTCAACACCTTCGCCTCGCGGGCTACGAGGAGTTGCAGCCGGGAAAGGAGTATGAGGTACGGGTGACGGCCTGGTTGGATAAAATTCGGGTGCAGGGGAAGGAGGAACCCCTGAATCTGATGGCCTATTGGAACCGGACCAGACCCCTGGGTGTGTCGCCCCGGTTTACCCGGAGTCTCCTGGAGCAATGAGAAAGCTGATTCCCAGTTTTCGGATCCAGATCCTGATTCTGGTGCTGTTTCTGATGGTCAACGCCGTTCTGTTTTTCCGCAATTATTTCCTGGATAATCTTACATCCTTCAACGCCGGAATCGACGCCCTCGAGATCGAATCGAAGATCGCCCAACTGCACAAAACGTACGCATCCCAGCTCCCCTCTGACCAACAAGCTGCCTTTCGGGAAGACGTGGAGGCCCTGCTGGAAACGGAACATCAGGTCCGCCTGGCCCGGGAATTGTTCCGGAAAGACATCGAATTGTATTCCTATTTCATCTTTATTTTTCTGACGGCGGCGGCCCTGGGGCTGTTTTTCCTGAGTTTTAATTTGATCTCCCGTCCACTGAAGCGATTACAGGAAGCGGCAGGGGAACTGGCCCGTGGCAATTGGACGATCCAGGTGCGGGAAAACCGGTTTTCCCCCTTGAATGATCTGATTGTATCTTTCAATCAAATGGTGACCGAATTGGAGGAGAGTCGGCGGAAACTGGTGCAGGTGGAAAAAGAAATGGCCTGGCGGGACATGGCGCGGGTGATGGCTCACGAGATCAAAAATCCCCTGACTCCCATTCGGCTATCCCTGGATCGGCTGGAAGCCAAAGTGCATGCCGGCTCCGATCAGATTCAGGAGGTGCTGGAGGCAGTGGTTCGGGTCATTCGGGAGGAAGTCACCAACCTTCAGACTCTGGCCGGGGAATTTTCCCAATTCGCCCGGCTGCCGGAGGCGCAACTCCGTCCGCTGAAGCTGGGACCCTTCCTGGAAGATATCCTTCAACCCTACCGGGAGTGCGGTGTCACGCTGGCTCTGGAACCGGGACCGGACGCGATCATGGGAGACCGGGTTCAGCTGAAACAGGTAGTGGTCAATCTGGTTCAAAACGCCCTCCAGGCTTCCGGCGAATCTCCTGAAATTCAGGTGGGTGTTACCTCGGGCAAGGAGGAGATCGTCCTCTGGGTGTCGGACCGGGGCAAAGGAATTGAACCGGACCAGTTGGAGAAAATTTTTGAACCCTACTATACCCGGCGGGAAAAGGGAACCGGTCTGGGGCTGGCCATCGTAAAGCGCATTGTGGAAAACCATGGTGGCACCATCCATGTCACCAGTCAGACCGGAAAAGGAACCCGGTTTGAGCTGCGGTTCCCGACAACAGATATGTCTGCGGAAGGAAAAGCACCATGAAAATTTTGATCGTGGACGACGAACGAAACATTCGACTGACCCTGAAGGATATTCTGGGGGATGAGGGGTTCGAATGCAAAACCGTCCCCAGCGGAGAAAAGGCACTGGCCTATCTGGCAGAAGAACGGGTGGATATGATGATCCTGGATGTGCGGCTGCCGGGCATGGACGGTCTGGAAGTTCTGGAAAAAACACTCCAACTGGAACCGGACCTGGATGTGCTCATGATTTCAGGTCACGGCACGATTGAGACAGCCGTGGAAGCGGTGAAGCGCGGCGCCTATGATTTCCTCGAAAAACCTCTCTCCATGGCCAAGGTGTTGACCGCCGTGCGCAATATCCGGGAGAAACGGACGCTTCAATGGAAAGTCCGGGAGGAGCAGGATCGGGAAGAATTACAGTACCGTCTGGTGGGACATTCGGACGTGATGGAAACCCTGCGGGCGACCATCCGGCAGGTGGCTCCCACCGATTCCAAAGTGTTGATCACCGGAGAGAGTGGTACGGGAAAGGAACTGGTGGCCCAGGCCTTGGTGAGTCAGAGCCAGCGCAAGGGGCAGCCCTTCATCAAGTTCAATTCCGCCGCCATTCCAGCCGAACTGGTAGAGAGTGAATTGTTCGGCCACGAGAAAGGAGCCTTCACCGGAGCCACCACGCGCAAAATCGGCAAACTGGAACGGGCAAACCACGGAACCCTGTTTCTGGATGAAATCGGTGATATGGGATTGTCCGCCCAGGCCAAAATTTTACGGGTCATCCAGGAAGGTACCTTCGAGCGCGTGGGAGGAAACAAAACTCTCACCATCCAAACCCGGGTGATTGCCGCCACCCATAAAGATTTGGAGGCCATGGTGCGGGAAGGAACGTTCCGGGAGGATTTATACTACCGCCTGAATGTAATTCCGATCCACATCCCGCCTTTGCGGGATCATCTGGAAGACATTCCGGATTTGGTTGACCATTTTCAACTCCTGTTCTCTCACCAGTACAATTTTCCACCCAAATCCTTCAGTCCGGGGGCTCTCCGTCTGCTCCAGAGCTATACTTATCCCGGGAATGTGCGGGAACTGAAGAACCTGCTGGAACGGTGTTCCATTCTGTTACCCGCCCGGGAGATCACCCGCGAAATGCTGCGGCCTTTTCTCCCGGCAGCGGATGAGGTGGTCAGTTCCCTCCGGAGTCAGTTGACGTTCCGGGAAGCCAAGCGGGAATTTGAAAGGCAATTCCTCCGGACTCAGTTGCAACGCTATGACTGGAACATTTCCCTGGCCGCCCGGCAGCTGGGGATGCACCAGCCCAATCTCTCCCGCAAAATCAAGGAACTGGGAATCGAACCCGAGTAAACCTTCAGAGTACGCTCAAAACGTCGGTCCCGTGGGTCTTGGGGCTCACTTTCTCCCACCCTTCCTGAATGGTGCCCTGTTCATCGATCAGATAGGAGATGCGGTAAATGCCTTCGTATTCCCGTCCGTACAGTTTTTTCTTGCCCCAGGCCTCATAAGCCCGGATGGTGTCGCCGCTTTCATCACAGAGCAGTGCGAAGGGGAAATCATTTTTTTCCCGGAATTTTTTTTGCCGGGATGGCGAATCTTTGCTCATTCCCAGAATCACCACCCCCTTGGCGGTCAGGGCCTGATAGGAGTCCCGCAAACTGCGGCCTTCGGTCGTTCAGCCGGGGGTGCTGGCTTTCGGAAAAAACCACAGCAATACTTTGTTCCCCTGGAAATCGGATAAGGAGACCAGGTTCCCGTCCTGATCCGGGACGGTGAAATCCGGCGCTTTGGTTCCTTTAGGTAACATAGGATTCCTCCTCCTGTTTGGTCTGGTTGAAATCTTTCCACCGGTTCAGCCAGGACCGGGCCCAGGCGGCAAAGTGACCGGCCTGGATCTCGTCCCGCATCGTCTCCATCAGCCGAAGATAGAACGACACGTTGTGAATGGTCAATAAGCGGAGCCCCAGGATTTCGTTCACTTTCAACAGGTGGCGCAGATAGGACCGGCTGAACTGCCGGCAGGTAGGGCAGGTACAGGCAGGGTCCGGCGGCTGCAGATCGAAGCGATATCGGGCATTGAACAGATTGAGTTTTCCCTGGGAAGTAAATACCTGCCCGTTCCGGGCATTGCGGGTGGGCATTACACAGTCGAAGAGATCGATGCCCCGGGATACACACTCCACCAGATCGGCGGGAGTGCCCACTCCCATCAGGTACCGGGGTTGATCGACCGGCAGCCAGCCCGGAAGCTGGTCCAACAGGTTCAACATGGCTTCCTTGGGTTCCCCCACGGCCAAACCGCCAATGGCGATGCCGCAGGAGGCGTAGGGCAGGCTTTCCTCCAGGCTGCGGCGACGCAATTCGAACGATGTGCCTCCCTGAACGATGGGAAACAAAACCTGATCCCATTCATAGACCGGCGGGTGCTCCCGAAGATACCGCTGACAGCGACGGAGCCAGGCCGTCGTTCGCTGTACGGCTTCCTTCAGAACGGTTTCAGGGGCGCCGCCCGGCGGACATTGATCGAAAGCCATGATGATATCCGCTCCCAGAATGCGTTGAATTTCCATCGATTTTTTCTGGTGTCAGGACATGCCGGGATCCATCCAGGTGGGATTGAAATTCTACTCCGTCAGCGGATATTTTGTTGGACTGAGCCAGGGAAAACACCTGAAATCCGCCGCTGTCAGTGAGCAGGCTTCGTTTCCAGGTGGAAAACCCGTGCAAACCGTGGGCGTTCCGGATCACATCCAGTCCCGGTCGCAGGTATAAATGATAGGTATTCCCCAGAATGATGTGGGCTCCCAGACTTTCCAGTTCCCAGGGGGCCAGCGTCTTGACTGCGCCGTAGGTGCCCACCGGCATGAACATGGGAGTGGGCAGAGTCCCGTGATCTGTGCGGAGCGTTCCGCAGCGGGCGGGAGTGTCCCTGTCCTGGTGGGTGAGAGAAAAGGTAATGGCCACTACCGATCCCGAAACAGTTGCGCCAAAGCTTCCTGCACGGTGAGCACCGGGTGAAGCTGAAGGCGGTCAAAATGCCGGGATTTCACTGAAGATCGTTTCGGCACCAGAGCCCGGGTACAGCCCAGTTCCTGGGCCTCCCGGAGACGTTGTTCCAGCCGGGTGACGTTCCGGACTTCGCCGCCCAGACCCACTTCTCCCACCAGGACCATTCCCTCGGGTACGGGCCGGTCCTGTTCACTGGAAACGATGGCGGCGATCACCGCCAGATCAGCGGCAGGATCGTCGATCTTCAACCCTCCCACGATATTGACAAAGACGTCCCGCATTCCCAGGGGACGTTGCAGGCGTTTTTCCAGTACGGCCAGCAACATGGATACGCGCCGGAAATCAAGACCGTTTGCCGTGCGCTGGGGCGTGCCGAACCGGGCCGGGGTCACCAGCGCCTGCACTTCCACCAGAATGGGTCGGGTTCCTTCCAGGCTGGGGTAGATCACCGTGCCGGATACATCGCCCAGGCGTTCCTGGAGAAACAGCCGGGAGGGATTGGTCACTTCCTCCAGACCGGCGGAACTCATGCGGAAAACTCCGATTTCATGGGTGGCGCCAAAGCGGTTTTTTACGCTGCGGAGCATCCGGTGGTCATACCGTTCATCCCCTTCCAGATACAGCACCGTATCCACCATGTGTTCCAACATCCGGGGCCCCGCCAGGATGCCTTCTTTGGTCACGTGGCCAATGATGAGAATGGTGGTTCCCAGCGCCTTGGCGAGCTGGAGCAGTCGCTGGGAACAATCCCGGATCTGCCCCACCGAACCCGGAAGCGAGTCCAGGTTTTCGGAGTACATGGTCTGGATGGAATCCACGACCACCAATGTCGGCTCCTCCTTCCGGATGATTTCTTCCAGAGCCTGGATTTCGGCCTCATTGG
>RFIZ01000095.1 GCA_003695105.1 Fidelibacterota bacterium | reverse complement strand
CCCATGTACCCGGCGAAGAAAACCGTATCGTTCCGGGTCTGAAGGATCTTTATAAAGCCCGGGATCCAAAGCAGATGAAAGCCATGGCCTCGGATGCAAAAAAAGTCGGCCAGGGAAAGATGAAGGTGAGCGAATTCCAATCCAAATATCGTCACGCTCTGGATCAGCTCATCGACCCGGATTTTCCCGATTTGGGTCCCGTCAACAACCAGTTTGTTTTTCAGGCCGGGCGGATAGAGCACGGTCGGAAAGAATTCGCCAAACGCTGGTTGAACGGCGGCTTTGGCTCCACCAACTGGTTTGAACACACGACCATTTGTGAACAATCCCACCACATCGCCTACCAGCAAATCACCAATCAATATGTGGATGGAAAATGGACCAAAGGCAAACATCACTTAAAGCCGGATTTTTACAACAGTGAATTTGTGGTGTTTTTCGGCACAGGAGCTTTTGAAGCCAATTTTGGTCCGCCCATGTTGGCCAACCAAGTGACCAACCAGCTGGTAGCACACCAACTGAAAATTGCGGTGGTGGACCCCCGGTTCTCCAAGACGGCTGCCAAGGCCTGGAAATGGCTACCGGTCAAACCGGGATCGGATGCCGCGGTTGCCTGGGGAATGATCCGCTGGCTGCTGGACCATGAAGGCTATGATTCCACCTATTTGAAAAATGCCAATCAGGCGGCGGCGAAGCTGGATGACGAAACCACCTGGGCCAATGCCACCTGGCTGGTGAAAATCGAACCGGATGGACCGGGTTCCTTCTTGCGGGCCAATGAGATCGGGCTGGGGTCCGAGCACGACTTTGTTGCGATCGTCGATGGGAAACCGGTAAAGGTGAATCCATACGATACCCGGAATCCCGTGGAAGGGACGTTGGACTATGCCGGTTCCCTCCAGGGAATTCCGGTGAAATCCGCTTTTCGGATCCTGAAAGAATATGCGTTCCAACGCACGGTGGCTGACTGGGCGGCCCTGACAGGAGTGCCGGCAGATCAGATCATCGCTCTGGCCCGGGAATTTGCCAAACACGGCAAGAAATCGGTGGCCGAACTCTACCGGGGTGCTGTGCAACATACGAACGGATATTACAATGCCCAGGCCATCATCACCCTCAACCTCCTGGTGGGAAATGCCGACTGGAAGGGAGGCTTATCCAAAGGGGGCGGACACTGGCACGAGGACGGCAGTAAAAAGGGACAGCCCTTTAATCTGAAATCCGGTTTGCATCCCGGAAAACTGGCTGCTTTTGGTCATAAGATCAACCGCGAAAAGTCTCGGTATGAGGACAGCACGTTGTACCAAAAATACGGCTATCCCGCCAAGCGGCCATGGTTTCCCCTTACCGGAAACGTCTATCAGGAAATCCTTCCCTCCATTGAAGATGGGTATCCCTATTCCGTCAAGGCCTTGTTCTTGCACAAAGGAACCCCCGCCTTTGCCGCTCCGGCCGGGGATCGGGCGATTCGTACCCTGACCAATGTCGAGAAACTGCCTCTGTTCTTTGCCTGCGATATTGTCATCGGCGAAACATCCATGTATGCGGATTATCTGTTCCCGGATACAGCCATTTGGGAGCGGTGGGGCACCCCCCATATCACCCCCGCATGCCCGACCATTCAGTCCAAGGTCCGGCAGCCGGTGATTGAACCCCTGGTGGAAAAAGTCACGGTCTATGGCACGGAAATGCCGGTGAGCATGGAAGCCATTATGTTGGGCATTGCCGAACAATTGCGCTTGCCCGGCTTTGGCCCGGATGGATTTGGACCGGGAATGCCCCTGACACGGCGGGAGGATTTCTATTTGAAAATGGTGGCCAACATCGCTGCCGGAGACAAACCGGGTCAAGCGGTCCCCAATGCAAGTGAGGCTGAATACAAAACCTTCCTGAAGGCCCGCCGGCACTTGAGTGCGGCCGTCTTCGATCCGGAACGCTTCCAGCAGGCGGTTACGGATGCCTCCGGAAAATCCTGGTGGAAAAAAGTGGTGTATGTGCTGAACCGGGGAGGACGCTTCGAAGATTTCGATGTGTATCGAAATAGCGGGAAACGACTCCCTCATCTGTACAAAGCCATGTTTAACCTCTACGTGGAACCTACCGCCATGACGCGCCATTCCTACACAGGGAAACGTTTCTCGGGTCTCGGTGTCTTCGAAGGAGTCAAAGGCTTCAATGATACTCTGGTGAAAGTGAACGGATATCCCCTGTCGCTGATCACGTTCAAAGAAATCATCGGTGGTCAGTCTCGTACCTTGCCCAACGATTACTGGTTAGCTTCGATCCATCCGGAGAATAGGGTTCTCATCAACACCCGGACAGCCCGGGAGATCGGTGTGGCGGATGGGGATACGGTCAAAGTGACGTCCCCCACCAATCCGGATGGGGTGTGGGATTTACAAAACGGAACCCGTATCCCGGTGAAAGGCAAGGTGCAAACCTTGGAAGGACTTCGACCCGGCGTGGTGGCCATTTCCTGGCATTATGGACATTGGGCCTATGGTGCCAACGATGTGATCATTGATCAGCAAAAGATCTCCGGTGAGGAAAAACGGCGGAAAGGTTTATGTCCCAATGCGTTGATGGCTACCGATCCGGTGTTGAAAAATGTCTGCCTGCAGGATTTGATCGGAGGATCGGCTTCGTTCTATGATTCCTTCGTGAAACTGGAAAAAGTGAGCTGATCCACAGTAACTTGTGAGGGAAGGGAAGACAGGAATCCCTTCCCTCACGGCTATTTCATTTCTGGTAAACTCCGAGCAACCGGTCCTAAGCACCTCCTGAAAGGTGTATGGCTTGTTGCCGATGGTACTGACCACATCCCCGCGGGGATGCAGGGTGTGACTGGAAACGGTCATGCCTCCCGATCTTGGAAAGGAGAATACATTGATAACACCTGCTGGTGATGAACGGTCACCGCAACCGATGGTCGATCCATTCGGCCGTTCGCTCACCTACCTGCGTTTAGCTGTTACCGATCGCTGTAATTTGCGCTGTGCCTATTGCCTGCCTCCCCAGGGATCCGGGTCCGTTTCCCGGGCCTCCCGGCTGTCGTGGGAAGAACTGATCACCCTGAGCCGGATTTTTCTTTCCCTGGGCGTGAATAAAATTCGGATCACCGGCGGGGAGCCCTTCGTGCGGAAAGGGCTCCTGGACTTTTTGGGACAACTGCGGCAGGCGTCTCCCCGCCTGACCCTGGGCATCACCACCAACGGCACCGCCCTGGGGCCCCATTTGCCTAGGCTGCAGGAATTGGGGATCCGACACCTGAATATCAGTCTGGATACCCTGAACGCCTCCCGCTACCGGGCCATTACCGGGCGCTCCCTGTTTCCGGTGGTCTGGAACAATATTCTGGCGGCCGAAAAGCTGGGATTCCGGCTGAAGATCAATCTGGTGGTTCTGGAGGGGGTCAATGACGACGAAATCCCGGCTTTCGTGCATCTGACCCGGGATCACGACTGGACCGTGCGTTTCATTGAACCCATGCCCTTTGACAGCCGGGGCGGGACGACCTACGCCCCCCTGCGGGCGGCGGACATCCTGGACCGCATTCGGGCGGCCGCGAACGTGGAGGCGCTGCCGCCGCACCAGGCGGTCGATCAACCCTTCCAGGTTCCGGGCTACCGGGGTCGCCTGGGCCTCATCGCCGGCTACTCCCGAACCTTTTGTTCCACCTGTTCCCGCCTGCGGCTGAACAGCCGGGGACAGTTGCGGACCTGTCTGTACGGACCGCCGGCAGCGGACCTGAACCTCGCCCTGCGCTCCGGGGCCTCCGCCGGGCAGATCCGCACCCTGATTCGCCGGGCGGTGGCTGGCCGCCACGCCGACGGGTTTCAGGCCGAAGCCTCCCGGAGCCACCGGCGGCTGGACAGTATGGCCGCCATCGGAGGCTGAGATGGCCGGAAACCGCAACCGGTTTGGTCTGTCCGAATGGAGCGGCGCCCTGGGAGATCTGGGGACCCTGCTGCCCCTGGCCTACGCCCTCGTCCTCTACACCGGTTTTCCGCCGGAACGGTTGTTCTTCCTCTGGGGGCTCACCTATCTGGTCACGGGGGTGGTCTTCAAGATTCCCCTGAGCGTCCAGCCGCTGAAAGCCATGACGGTGATCGCCATCAGTACCGGATTGTCACCGGTGTTGCTGTCGTCCACCGCCGTGTATTACGGGCTGTTGCTGTTGGTCCTGGTCGCCACCGGGATGATTGACGCCCTGCAGCGCTGGTTTTCGCCGGCCCTCATCCGGGGGGTTCAGCTGGGGATCGGACTGCTCCTGTTGATCAAAGCGCTGGACCTGGTGTTGCGGGGAGAACTGTTTCTGGGAACACCCGCCCCGGATCTCTGGTGGCCGGTCGTCGCTCTGGCGGTGCTGGTCTGGGGGTTGGGGAACCTGCCGCCGGCCTGGTTGACCCCCGGTTTGCTGCTGGCGGTGGCTGTGGCGGCCGGATTTCGCTGGAT
>RFIZ01000094.1 GCA_003695105.1 Fidelibacterota bacterium | reverse complement strand
GTGGGCCGGATGGTGGTGGATGTGGATTATGCGTTTGCCAGTTACGGGGTGCTGAAAAACACCCATCAGGTGTCGCTCAGGATCGGATTCTGAGATGGCCTCAAGCCATTGATTGATTGCTTTCAATTCCGTACCTTTCCCAACTATTTAACGAATCAAGCGGGAGGAAACTCATGCATCGTTCCAAGCTACAATATTTCATAACCGCTGTCTCGCTGGTATCGCTGCTGGCCGCCGGACAGCCGGAGACTACCAAATATCAAAACCGCCGGTTTGTACCCCTGCGGGAATTGCGGGTCACCCCGCACGTGGTGTCCACGGGACAATTCGCTCCCCCCACCACAGTGAATCCCCTGCGCGACACGCAGGTGACCTATGAAGAAACTTTCGAGAATGGCCTGGGGGACTGGACCACTCATGACGGGACTTTGCCTACCGGCATGTGGCACCTGGACGATTTCAATACTCCTGACGGTACCGGCCTATCCTGGTGGATGGGGGACACGACCATCAACGGATACGTCAACAGCTCCTACCTGGTGCTGGACACGGATCCTATCCTGGTTCCGGCCGGTGGAGCCTTGACCTTCGATCTGAATTACAGCGTGGAATCCCCCGGTGGAGAACCCCAGGGTTATGACGGCTGGGACGGCTGCAATATTCGCCTCAGCACCGACAACGGCGCCACCTGGACCGTGATTTCCGGCACCCCGGCCTACAACGCCACTTCTCTGTATAGTTTCGGCTTTGAACACGGTGAAGGCACCGGTGTACCCGGATGGGGTGGCTCGTCCAACGGCTGGGTGTCCGCCAGTTTCGATTTGTCCTCCTATGAACGCCAGAGTGTGCGGATCCGGTTTGCTTTCGCTTCCGATCCGGGCTATTCCACTCAGGACGATCCCTCCCTGTTCGGAATGATCGTGGACAATATCCTCCTGGGAACCTTCTTCAATGACGGGGTGGATACCATGATGACGTCCTCCAGTATGGTCCCCGTGGCCGGCGATATCTGGCACCTGGGCGAACCGGGAGACGCGCCGTCTCCGACACACGCCATGATTTGCTCCAATGATTCCAATACCTATGTTCCCAATATGCTGGATTTCCTGATTTCACCTACGATCACTCTGCCGGATGAAGGGGAAATCAAAGCCGATTTCCTGTTGAAAGGCGATTTTTCCGATAACGACGCCTTTCCCAATGTGGACTGGTGGGGTTGGGAGATATCCATTGACGGCGGGACCACCTGGTATGCCATGAGCAACCCCTATAACGATCCGGCCGGCAGCAATTATGTCTACACCGACGCTCCCACCGAATGGGCCTCCGTCACCGACAGTTATAACGGGCTCGACGGTCGTCTGGACGATTACGCCGGTATGGACGTGAAATTCCGGATTTATTTCGAATCCGATGAGGACAGCCCCATCGGGTCGGGGATTATGATCGATAATTTCACCATCTCCCAGACAACCTACCTGGCGGCGCCGACCAATCTGACGGCCACCGCCAACGCCGACAATCAGGTGGAACTCACCTGGGACGACCTGAACCAGCCTTCGGAAACCCTCTTTTATTATGGCGACATCAACAATATCTCCTATCCGTACTTCGTTCCCGGATCGGGGGATTTGTGGATTTCCGCCGACACCGGTTCCGGCTGGGCCATGCAATACAATGCGCCCCTGAATACACAGTTGACGACGATCTACTACGGCCTGAGTTCCGGAAATGTGGATTATACCGGCCAGTTGGTGCCCATTCGGATCAAAGTCTGGGACAATTCCCAGAACCTGATCTGGGCCAGTCCCAATTTCACTCCTTCGGCCATGGACACCATTTTGAGTTATGACGTCTCCGGAGAAGGTATTTCCGTCATTGGCGACTTTTATGTGGGCTGGACGGCCAACGACACTACCCAACCTTTCGTCCTGGTGGATTTCGACAATCCCTATGGGGCAGCCTATGGCTACCACGGAAGCGGGGCTCTGATTTCGCTGGCCGGAACGTCCTGGGACGGCAACTACGCCATCTTCGCCGACGGGGTTCAATCCAGTGGAGAGACGGTGACCTACAATGTCTATCATTCCCTCACCAGCGGCCAGGATTATACCCAGATCGGTTCCACACCCACCGCCAGCTTTACGGATACCGATCCCATGATCGGTGCCGACAATTATTACGTGGTGACGGCGGTCTATGCCAGCGGCGAATCCCCCTATTCCAATGAAGCCAGTGTTTATGTCATGAATACAGACTGGGTGGAATATGCCTATGACGACGGTACGTCCGAAGCCGGGATCAATATGGGCGCCGGGAATTACACCGCGGTGAAATTCACGACCGGAACCGGAGGAACCCTGACCAGGATCAATTGGTATCAGATCGGCTCCGGTGGGGCGCTATATTTGAAGGTATTCGAAGACAACGGCGGCGTACCCGGGGCGGAATTGTATTCCCGGCTGACGGCCGGCGGCAATGACGGCTGGAACTTCTTTGACCTGCCGGTAGATGTTTCGGTACCGGGAGATTTCTGGGTCGGGATCAATGAATTGAGCACGACGCTCCCGATTGGACTGGATACCGGTTCCGATTCGGGTCATTCCTATTATTCCATTGACGGCGGTACAACCTGGGATCTGTTGTCGAACCTGGGCTACACCGGGAATGTCATGATTCGGACCTATGTGGTCCCGTCGCTGGGAACGGAAGAAGAGTCAGTAGTGCCGGATCACTTTGCGCTCGCCCCGGCCTATCCGAATCCTTTCAATCCCAGTACCCAATTTTCCTTTGCGGTGCCCCGGGATGGGATGGTTACGATCCAGGTGGCCGATCTTACCGGTCGCATCGTCGCCGAGATCCTGAACGATTCGTTCACGGCGGGAACCTATACCCTGACCTGGAATGCCCGCAATCTCCCCAGCGGCGTCTATTTCCTGCTGGCCCAGTTTGGAGATCAGATCCGCACCCAAAAAATCATATTGATGAAATAAACAGGACCCTTCTATGAACACTCGCGCCCTATGGGCGATGGTACTGAGCCTCTGTCTGGGAGGCTCAGTACTTTTCGCCGCCAGTGGAAAGCGGATCGACCAGCGGGACGATGCCTTTCTCTTCTGTCTGAAACCCATGGTTAAACCGCTCACTATCCACCGGGCTCAGGAACCGGTAGAAGTGAATCTTCCCGCTTTGAACACCTTTTTCGATTCCAACGGTATCGTTCGCATCGAACCCTGGATTCCCCATGCCACGGATCAGGATCACGACGGCGACATATATTCCAACCGGATTTATCGGGTCTATCTGGATCCGGCCCGCCAGACGGAGATCGAAACCGTCAAGAGTAAGCTGGAACAATTGCCCTTCGTCCTGTCGGCGGAGTTTGAAAACATCCATCGGATCGACTACACGCCCAACGATACCCGCTATTATCAACAATGCAGTCTGCCGGCGGTGAAGGCGGATTTGGCCTGGGATTATTTCATCGATTTGGGGCAAACCCCCGGGGATCGGGCCGTACTTCTGGCGTCCGTCGATACGGGTGTGGACTATACCCATCCCGATTTACAGGATAACGTGTGGGTCAATCAGGGGGAAATCCCTTCATCGGTGTTTTCCGATCTGGATGCCGATTCCAGCGGCAAAGTGACCAGTGTGGAAATCGTAGCCTATTTGACGGCCAATAATCTGGATCTCAATTCCGATGGAGAAATCGATTTACAGGATGCTCTCCAGACCGGATCACCTTTGGTAGACAATAACGACGGAGACGGTAACGGATTCACGGACGATATCATTGGCTGGGATTTATCCGGCTGGGCCGGCGTGGATGATAATGATCCCATGGCCAAACAGGGAGTGGGCAACGGCTCCACCTGGGCTCACGGCACCCACGTGGCCGGTATCCTGGCAGCCACCAGTGACAACAATCTCGGCATTGCTTCCACGGCCTTCAATGCCAGTATGATCCCGGTGAAATGCAGCCGTGAACAGCAGTCGGGAGAACCGTATGTCAACGACGGCTATGCAGGTCTGATCTATGCGGCCAAAGCAGGCTATTATGCCGGCACGTTTACCATTATCAATTTGAGTTGGGGTGGTGGCGGATTTTCCAATTATGAACAGTCTCAGGTTAATATTGCCCATGATACCTATGGCGCCGTCATTGTGGCGGCCGCCGGCAACGGGCTGGATACTCCCCCGTACGGGGAACAGTATTCCACCCACTACCCGTCCAGCTATGACAACGTGATATCGGTGGCGGCCATGGGCTGTAATGGGGTCTGGGGACACTGGGCCACCTACCACGAGACGGTAGATCTCTCGGCTCCGGGAGAAGGCGTGTTAAGCACGATCATCGGTACCGGGTATGCTTCCTGGGACGGTTCTTCCATGGCCAGTCCCAATGCCGCCAGTTGTATCGGGCTCCTGAAGGCTTTTTATCCTTCCTGGACGAACGTGGAATTGGAAAACCGCATTCTGGAAACGGCCGATCCTTTCATTTATGATCTGAATACGGAAGACTATCTCCAGGGACGCCTGGGTACGGGGATGGTGGATATTTACAATGCCATCGGAGCCGGTTACCTGCCGCTGTTGAATTATTATACGCATTCTTTTGTCTGGGTTCAGGATGACGGTGATCAGATTCTGAATCCGGGGGAGTCGGTCCAATTACGGGTGTTGTTACAGAATGAAATCGGCCGGGCGTTGGCGCAAAATGTAGTGGGCACTCTTCGAACCAATACGGTGGGAGTGGCCATTACGGACAGCACCGCGGAATACCCCGACATCAACCCCGGGGCCATCGGGGTGAACATCACCGACACGTATGCGTTTTCCGTATCCAGTGGGATTCCCCTGGGAGAGATTAATTTCGTTCTCCATGTAACCGCCACCGGTGAAGCTGGAGCCGAGTACACAGTGGACTTGCCCTTTACGGTTCCGGTTACACTCAATCAGGCCGGGTGGCCCGTGGACAATCCGTCCCAGATCGAAAGCAGCCCCCTGGTCTATGATGTGGACGGCGACGGGTCGAATGAAATCCTGTTTGGCGATTACGATGGCGCATTCCACGTTCTGGATCGCTACGGAGTAGAGCGGGATGGCTTTCCCTATGCCACCGGTGATGATATCTGGGGCTCTCCGGCTGTGGCGGACCTGGACCATGATGGAGACGTGGAACTGGTGATCGGGTCCAAAGCCCAGCACCTGGTCATTCTGAATCCGGACGGCACGGTCCAAACCGACTATGCCGCCGGTCAGTATCTCATGGGGACGCCGGCCATCGGCAATCTGGACGATGACGCCGATCTGGAAATCGTTTTCGGCGGGTACTCCACTCCGGGAAAATTGTTTGCCATCAATCCGGATGGGTCCGATGTCCCGGGCTTTCCCCTCACTCTGAGCGAAAAAATTCAACGGGGAGTGGCCCTGCGGGATG
>RFIZ01000093.1 GCA_003695105.1 Fidelibacterota bacterium | reverse complement strand
GGTTGGGGTCCCTGCCCACCCATCATCGGGAGGAACAATGGCGGGACGTGGGCATGGTTCCTCCGGAAGGCAGCCACCATACCCGCGTGTATCGCGGACAGGAACCCAAGAGCCTCACCCATCTGGAATTTATAGGCGATGTGCCCTGGTCTCCCCGGGCTGAATATGTCGCCTCTTCCCTGGCGCAGGCATTGCGCATCAAACTCCGGGAAGTCATCCGGGAAGAAGAGAGCGGCACCTACGGGGTCCGGGTTTCAGCCCGACTGACTCCCTTTCCCCATAATCAGGCCCGCCTCCGTGTTTCTTTCGGTGCCGATCCTTCCCGCATCGACGATTTGGTGGAGGAAGTTCAGACCCGACTGGACAGCGTGGCCCTGTACGGACTCCCGGAGATCTACCTGGAAAAGGTCAAGGAAACCCAGCGCCGGGCATTCGAAACCAGCCGGAAAAAGAACGGATTTTGGCTGGAAAAAATGACCCGGTCCCTGCGCTATGGTCTCCCCCTGGATGAAGTTCTCCGCCTGCCGGAAATGATTGAAAGTCTGACCATGGATGAAATGGTGCAACTGGCACACCGACTTATTCGTGAGGATCATCTGCTGCGTGTAACCCTCTATCCGGAAGAGATGGAGAATCAGCCGTAAAAAGCACGGAAAGTAAATTTGAACAGGGATTGAACCGTCCGACTTACGGGGTACCACCATAATTCCTTTTTCAGGCCCAGGCGATCCTCACAGACCGCCTGGATCCGGCTGAAACTTTTTAGCCCTTCCGGTCCGTGAACCCGTCCGATGCCACTGATGCCCACACCGCCGAAAGGAAGGTGGGTACAAAAATAGTTACTCAGCACGTCGTTGATGCAAACATTTCCGGTCCGCAGGGCCCGGCTCAATCGTAGTGCCCGTTCCCGATTTCCGGTGAAGATCGAAGCGTTGAGACCATACTCGGTGGCGTTGGCCACGCGGATAGCCTCTTCTTCATCGGCTACGCGCTGGACGGTGATGACCGGTCCGAAGGTTTCCTTTTGTGTCAGTGTCTGATCCGGGGAATCGACTTCCACCACACAGGGCCGGATAAACCAACCGTTCAACTCTCCCTCCAGATCGTCTCCGCCGCAGGTAATCCGGGCGTCTGCCTCCCGGATTTGTTTGAGGATGGATTGTTTTTGCCGCTCATTGATGATGGCCCCCATGTCGGCTTTTTTCTTATCCGGACCGACGCGGAGTTTTTCCGTTTCTGCCTGGAGGTGGGCCAGAAATTCATCGACGACCGATTCCACCACAATCACCCGTTCCACCGAAATACATGTTTGTCCGGCATTGGTGAATCCACCCCAGGCTGCGGCCCGGGCCGCACGGTTCAGCGGCGCGTCTTCCAGGACGATGAACGGGTCATTGCCTCCCAATTCCAGAATGACCGGTTTGAGTAATTGACCGCAGCGTTCCGCAATGGCGCGTCCCACGGCCACGCTGCCGGTGAAACACAGAATATCGGTGTCGGGTGATTCCACCAAAGCGGCACCCACGTCTCCGAATCCGTAAACGAATTGCACCAGACCTTCCGGCAGTCCGGATTCCAGAAATAGCGTTTCGATTTCCCGTCCCACAAGGGGAGTGAGTTCCGAAGGTTTGATGATTACACCGTTCCCGGCCATCAAAGCTTCACAGAGGGGACCAGCCGTAAGCGTCAGGGGATAATTCCAGGGGGATATGATTCCGGCGACACCCCAGGGAAGATACTGAACAGAGGCCCGTTTGTAGCGTAATAATCCGGGGGATCTTCGTTCCCGTCTCAGAACCTGAGGCCCGGTCCGACAGACCGTGCGAAAATGTTCCGCCGTTTGCAAAATTTCAATCCAGCCCTCCCATTCGGTTTTTCCCGTTTCATCAGCAATCAATCGCGCAATGGCGTTCCCCTTTTTCACCAATTGTTTCCGGATATCGGTCAAAATCCGGGCCCGTGTTTTCAGGGACATTTCGCCCCACATCTCCTGGGCGGATTTGGCCCGGGCCGCTTGGGTGGCGACTTCGCTTACCGGCGTCAGGGATACTTCACCCAGGAGTTCCCGGGTGGCCGGATTGATAGACTGAAGAGTGTCTGCGGATAGATTCATCGTTGGTTCCTCATTGATCTTTCATCTGCTCATAAATATCGTCAAACCGGGTGTGAATGGACTGAAAGGCCCGGAGAACCTCGGGGTCAAAATGAGCGGGGTCCACCCGCCCGTCCCCCCGGGTGAGGATGGCATGGGCTTCTTCATGACTGAGAGACGGTTTATACACCCGCTTCTGCCGGAGGGCATCATAAACGTCACCGACCGCGACAATCCTGGCGGCCAGAGGAATGGCGTCGCCGGACAGTTTTCGGGGGTATCCGCTCCCGTCGAATTTTTCGTGATGGGCGTAGGCGATCTCCCGCGCCATCTGCAACCGTGGTTCATCCCCCAGAATCCGGGCCCCGGTTTCGGTATGGAGTTTCATCAGTTGGATTTCTGTTGGGGTCAAGGGTCCGGGTTTCCGCAGGATGTCGGGATGTACATGTATTTTTCCCACGTCATGCATTTGAGCTGAATAGTGAATGGTGTGGCAGAAGGCAGGATCCAGACCCAGGGTTTCCGCCAGCAACCGGGCGTATTCATTGACCCGGAGAATGTGATTCCCGGTATCCTCGTCATTGGCTTCGGCGGCCCGGGCCAGGGCCTTGATGGTGTAAAGAAAGGCGTCTTCGGTTTCCCGGACCTGATCGGAAAGGAGTTTCAGGGATTGGACATAGACTGTCAAATTTTTCAACAATTGGGCATCCAGGGCATCGACCGTATGGTGATCGTAAACGGCAATCAGGGCCACATCGGTACTGGTGTAGGTGGCGAAATGGCGGATGGGACCGATGCGGGCCTGGACATCCGGGTGGAATATCCGCTGGAAGTCCTCTTCCGAAAGACCGGACGTTTCCTGGTTGGCCCAGAAGACCTGTTCCTGCCCCAGTTGAATGGCCCGTGGAGACCCGGCCGATGGTTGAATCCGGAAACGGTTTTTTTCTACCACCACCTCGTTCCCGTGTTTGAAAAACAGCGTGCCCCGAAATGATTGATCCTCCTGTAAAAGCCCCAGTAAAACGTACACCGGTTGATCGTAATGCCGGCTGTCCGGGTTGCGCAGAATATCCTGTAACAGCGTCCGGTAATAATCGAACAAATCGAATTGGAGCGAATTGAAGGTGTGGAGGGATTCATCCATGCGATTGCTGAGGGACAACAAATGAGTATTGATATCCTGGAGCTGGTGTTCCGCCCGACGCAAAGGGGTAATGTCCATACCCGTGATGAAAACAGAATCTTCTTCCGGAAAAGCGCGGAATTGATATTGCAGGATTCGATCTTCCCACACCTTTTCCCGTCGTTCAGTCTGGTTTGTGCCGATCAGTCGCGTCACCAGGGTTCCCGTGTCATCCGGCAACAGAGCAGTCACTTCTTCCGGTGAACGGCCCGTCTCGCGGAGGAAATCGCGAACCGCCTGATTGACGTACAGGGCTTTTCCACGACGGTCCAGTTTGAAGATCAGATTGGGATTGGCTTCCGGAAATCGCTTGAGGCTGACGATTTCCGTTTCTTCCCGGATGCGCCGGGCGACGGAAGAAATCAGCAGGGGGACCAAAAACGGCACCAGAACATGCACCAGACCGTACACGGGTTGCTCGAGCACATCGTGTTCCAGGGCTTGCATATACCCGGGCGCCTGGAAGGCATAGGAGTTGAGAGCCAGCAGGCCGTGAATTCCGACCCCCACCAGAATCGATACCAGCAAAGGTTGGCGGAAAATCGTTTTGGTGAGCTTCCAGGCCGGAGCAATCACCGGGATATCTCGGACAAGTCAGAATTCTGGTAAAGGGAACGGACCCATTCCGCCTCTTCGGCGCTCAGGGATTGTCCCAGGGTGGCGGCCGTTTCTACCTGGGACACGTTCCTTTGTCCCAGTAAAACACAGCCGGTCGTGGCGTCGGTCAGCAAAACGTCCACCACTGCATGGAGGACCGGATGAGGATGATCAGGGAAATGCTGTTCCAGTTTACGGCTGATCTCCTGCAGGCGTTGAATCAGAGTGGCGTCCTGAAACTCCGGAACATTCTGACGGTAATCTCCCTCGGGAAAGGTCACCGGTTTCCGGTATTTGCCGGTCAGGAGTCCATGCTTCAGGGGTGAAAAAAAACAGACGCCGATATCTCTGGTTTCACAGTAGGCTTTCAGCCCGCTGGACTGAAACGTATCGTCCATCACGTTCCGGTACGGTTGCACCACGTCCGGATCCACCTCTCCGATATAACGCATGATTTTTTCGGAATACCAGTCCGATAGGCCGATAAAGCGCGTTTTGCCTTCCTGTTGCAACTCCCGGAGGGTGGCGATGGCCTCCGGGAGCCACTCTCCCTGGTCGCCGAAATTGCAATGGTGGAGATAGAGCAGGTCCACCTGGTCGGTGCGCAAATTCCGCAGGGATCGTTCCACATGGGAACGGATCATGTCCGGATGATACCACCGGGGATAGCCTCCCCGGTCCCATCCGACTTTGGTGGCCAGAAAAATATCTTCCCGTGGAACCGTGCCCCAGACGGATCCGATGATTTCTTCGGAATGCCCGTTTCCGTAGACATCGGCGGTATCCCAGTGATTGATTCCCAGCTCCCAGGCTCGAATCAGTGCGGCCGCCGATTCCCGGTCGTCCTGACCGGACCATCCTACGGATTGCTCCCCGGCTTTGCTGGCGCCCCCGTAGGACCAGGTTCCCAGACTGATGGCAGATACCCGGGCATCGGTACGCCCTAAACGGATTGTTCGCATGGGACCCTTCCTGTTCTTGCTTTGACCATGATCGACCTAAATTTAAGGAGAATATAGTGGCAGAGAATGTTAAAAGTCTTGGATATCGGCCATTCCAATTATTCCCTGGACACAGCCCTGTCGATTTTGGAGACGGAAGTCAGTCAGGCCATGTATTCGGGTCGGGTGAAGGCCATCAAAATCATTCATGGTCATGGAACGGGTGCTTTGCGAAAAGCCGTGCGGCAATGGTGCGAAGATCAGCAGGGTCGTTTCCGGGCGGTGATTCCCGGTGAGGATTATGATCTTTTTCATGCCGATTCCATCGCCATGCGCCAGGAATGCAACCTCCCCTATGATCCGGATTTCGGCCGGAAAAATCGCGCGGTTACTTATCTGTGGCTGTGGTAATTTCCTGAAGAAGAGACTTCCATGAGCGAACCGAAAGCCACCGCCGATCACATCGACCACCTTCTGCCTGACGTACTGCACTGGACCATCTCCGACGAGCGCATTGGACACCACGCCAGCGAAGCCTATGCCATCCGCACGACGGAAGGAGTGGTTTGCATCGATCCCGTGACGGTGAGGGAGGATTTGTGGCCCGAGTTGGATCCGGTGACGGCAGTACTTCTGACCCATGGCCACCACCAACGGTCGGCCTGGCGCTTTCGCTACCGTTTTCATTGCCCGGTATACGTACCCTTCGGCGCCGGCAAACTGGATGAAGCGCCGGACTTTTTCTATGCCTCCGATTCCGCCCTGCCTCTGCCCATCACCGCCGTCCCAGCCCGGGGGTTTTCCCACTCCATGTATCTCGTTTATCACAGCCGGGACAATCAAACCGTAGTTTTCGTCAGTGATTTGATCTTTGATGACCCGACTACCGGCTATCGCTTTCCGGTGCAACCGGGATATTTTGATCCTGAGGGCGGCGTCGCCGATGCGGAGGCACTGTTGACCTTCCAGCCCGACGTTTTGTTGCCGGGTCACGGAAAACCGGTTTTTGAGTCGGCTGACCGGGTGCTGCAGAATGCCATCCAACGGGTACAACAGCCCGGCGCATAATCCCGTTTCATCCCGCAGATTTTGGTGCTAACTTTCTTTCGGCAGGACAGGCAACCATGACCGCTCGACCCAACCCTTACGATCATCTCTTTACCCACGTCAAGCCGCATGCAGTGGGAAACATCCGCATCTTCACCCGGAAGGACCCTTATCGCATTGAACAAAACGTGACCGGCATTACCGCCGAAGAGAACCGGATCTGGGGGCGGCTCATGGACCGGGTCGTACCCGGATTGGATACCTACGCCTGTCCCGAGTATCGCCGGGGATTTCGGCAGTTACCAATCCCCCGGGATCGGTTTCCCGTCTTCGCCGAACTCAACCGGGTCCTCCAACCTGCAACCGGTTGGTCCCTCACTCCCGTGGCCGGATTTCTGGATGAGGATGTGTTTTTCTCTCTCAACGCCCGGCGGGAATTCCCTGTCACCGATATCATTCGCCGGTCGGCCCGGTTTCGGGAGAAATATGCCGGCATATCCATCGAAAACGAAGACGGCTACACTCCGGAACCGGATATTTTTCACGATGTGGTGGGACACACCCCTTTTCTGATGGATCCGGATTACACGTCGTTTCTGGAGGACATGGGACAGTTGGGCCGGGAACTGCTGGAGGATGAACACCGGCTGGGACCCGATCTGGTGGCTCACAACCTGAAACGGTTGCAGAACTTTGCCTGGTGGACCTATGAGTTCGGTTTGCTGAAAAAATCCCCCGCCGCCTCCCCCCGCAACGACTGTGAGCACGAAATATACGGCGCCGGCATTCTGTCTTCCTTCGCCGAAACCCAACATGTGGTGGATTGCAGCCGCGGTCGTTGTACGACCTCGGAATTGAGGCCGTTCAACCTGGAGGAAATCGTGTTGACCCGGTTCGATTATTCCACGGTGCAGGATCGCTATTATGTCATCGAAAGTTTCGATCAGTTGTACACGGAGTATTACCGCCACCGGGACCTGTTTCGATTCCAGGGATAAAGACGCAACGGTTCCCCCTTTTCATCCCGCCCAAACCTGCCTACCTTTCCACCCTTTTGAACCGACATTCACATGACTTTGAATCCGTGAATATCCATTCCCGCTATTGGCTGTGGCCGCTGTGGGGTCTGCTGATCTGGCTTCACGGCTGCGCGTCCCGCCCCCCCGGACTGGAAACGCTGGTGAACGACCGGCCGCGCTTTGTCGTTGAGCACAGCGATTCACTGGTTCAGGCCTATGCGGATCAGGACAGTGCCGCCCCGTGGATCGCCCGCGCATGTGTGACTGTGGCTGATTCCATCGCCCGGGTCAACCCCCGGTCCGACCAGGCCCTGACCTTTTATCAGCGGGCCCATTCCCTGGATCCGGACAATCGGGATGCCTCCTACGGGATCTGGATGATTCGGGGCCGGCAGTTCTACAAAAAAGGGGGCAACGACGATCTCTGGGATGGAATCCAGGCTTTTGCCACCGCCGCCCGCTTTCGGCCCCAGTCCGGGATGCCGGTGCTGTGGATGGCCCGCTCGTACTTGAAAAAAGATGACGACGACTTCGAATTGATTCTGGAGACCTATCGAAAGGCCTTAAATTTATCCCTGCCCGATTCGTTGCGGGCCACAGCGGAACAGGAACTCCGGGAAGTGGAACGGCGGAAGAAGGTGTTGGATGATTTTTGGAAATAATACAGCGAGGATGACATGTCTGCCTTAGAAGCATTGAAAGCAGAATTACGGGTAGTGGCCCGGTTGAGGTCCACGGCTTCTCTGTTGCACTGGGACCAGGAAACCCATATGCCTTCCGGCGCCGGGGCGGCCCGCGCCGATCAAATTGCGTTGATAGAATCGCTGACGCACGAACGGCTGGTGGGCGACGGTGTTCGCCGACCCCTGGCGGAACTGGTCGATCTCGACAGTGGGAAACCGGACCCCGCTCTCGACGAAGAGACGGCCCGTCTGGTGCATGAAATCTGGCGGGATTACCACCAGGCGGCCGCCTTGCCGGCTGATTTCGTGGAAGATTATGCCCGTCTGACGGCCCGGGCCCAGCAGGTGTGGGCGCAATCCCGCAAGGACAACGATTTCAACGCGTTTGCCCCGTATCTGGAGAAGATCGTCGCCATGAAGCACCGGGAGGTGGAATACCTGGGGAAAAAAGAGACAGCCTATGATACGCTCCTGGATCAATTTGAACCCGGGATGACCTCGGCGGAAGTAACCCGCCTGTTCGACAGTGTCAAACGGCGCCTGGTGCCTCTGATTCAGGCGATCCGGGATGCGGGTGTGGACACCCGGCAGGAGATTCTGAAACAGTCCTATCCCAAGGACAAACAGTGGCAGTTCGGTCTGCAGGTGCTGAAAGACATGGGATACGATCTGGACCGGGGTCGCCAGGATGTATCGGCCCACCCTTTCACCATTGACATGCATCCCACCGATGTGCGGATCACGACCCGCATCGATGAACATGATTTTCTCTCCGGTTTTTCCAGCACCGTTCACGAAGGTGGCCACGGCCTCTACGAACAGGGGTTGGACCCGGAATGGTACGGCACGCCGTTCGGCCAGGCCATTTCCTATGGCATTCATGAAAGCCAGTCCCGTTTATGGGAAAACCTGGTGGGACTGAGTAAACCCTTCTGGCGCCATTATTATCCCCGCCTGCAGGCTCTCTTTCCGGAGAATCTGCAGACGGTGGACCTGGATACCTTCTATCGGGCCATCAATACGGTGAAACCGTCTCTCATCCGGGTGGATGCGGACGAAGCCACCTACAATCTCCACATCATGCTGCGGTTTGAAATCGAAAAGAAGGTAATCAACGACGGTCTCCCCGTCCGGGAACTGCCGGAACTGTGGAACCGGAAAATGGAGGAATATCTGGGCGTGCGACCCGATTCCGATGCGAACGGCGTGTTGCAGGACGTCCACTGGTCCTTCGGTGGTTTTGGATATTTCCCCACTTATGCCCTGGGGAACCTGTATAACGTACCCATTATGAACCAGGCCCGGAAGGAAATCGAGGACCTGGAGGAGAAAATCGCCTCCGGCAACCTCCTGGAATTGCGGGAATGGCTTCGGAACCGCCTGCACCGGCTGGGACGCCGGAAAACCGCTTCCGAGTTGATTCAGGATCTGACGGGATCGCCCCTGTCTGCCGAGCCGTTCATGGAGTATCTCGAAACCAAGTACCGGGAGATTTACGGGATCTAGGCTGGTCCGTTTGCTTCCTTATTCCAGACTTCAATCGTTACTTTAAATCCTGTTTCCAACCATAGAGAAGCGGATATATAGGCAAACAGGCGGTTTTGCATTTTACCTTGACATCTACCTGATTTAGAAGTAAACTCCCTCGCATTTGGTGAGTGGAGTTACCGAGTGCCCTGCAAATCCGAGGTAAATATATGGTAGAGGCATACATGAAAAGAACTGTATTCCTACTTATCACTGCATGCTGGTTTCTTGCGGTTTCCTACGCCCAGGACTATGTGATTTCCGGCTCCGTAGTGGATGTAAACGGGGAAAAAGCCACCGACGTGGTGGTTTTACTTTTGAATAAGGAAGGAGCCGAAGTCCAGCGGGCCGTTACCAAAAGCGGAATGTTCGGGAAAGGGTCCTTCGAATTTGAAAAAGTGCTGCCCGGCGAATATACCATTCAAATCGACGCTGCCGAGGCTGGCGTGGCCAGTGTTCCGGTAACGGTCATCAAAACCGATGTCACGGATATCAATATTAAACTTTCCCCCAAGCCGGCCGAACCAAAAGTAACCGAACAGGCGCCGGAGAATCCCGTTCCTCAGGAAGAGCAGGTCACCAAAGATAAGGATTATATCATCAACGAATTGAGTTTCGAGGTGAAAAAGATGGCCTCGGAAATCAAGAATCTCAATTCCGAACTGGAAGATTTGAAAGCCCTCAGCAAAATGTGGGTCAACCCCCTGTCCATCTATTCCAAGGAAATCATCCTTAAAAACGGCAGTACCGTTTTCGGGAAAATTGTCTTTCAGGATGAAAAGAGCCTGAAAGTGGAAACCCTGGTGGGGTATCTGATTATCGACCGGGACAACGTGGTACGGATCGTGGACAACGTGGTGACGGAAGAGCAACAGGAATATGTACCGGAACAGATCCGGGACAGTTATTCGCCGCCGCCCATGCCCAAACTGGCGGAGCCGAAGTACACGTCCACCAATCCCGCGGAACGTCAGGCCGACAAAAAAATCAGCGCCAATTGCGTACTGGTGGGGAACATCAAGGAAAACAAGGACAAACAGGGGAATATCATTTTTTCCGGTGAAGTGAAAAATATCGGCGGCCGCCGGGCGGATTTCGTGAAAATTGACTTTGTGTTCCGGAAGAACTGGTCCGGCGAGACCAAAACCCTGACGACCTTCGTCCGGGGAACCTACCAGACGTTCGAGTCGGGAATCACCACCGATGCCAGCCTCCTTCCCGGGGCGGTGGGAACCTTTGAACTGTATGTGCCGCATTCCTTTGGCAACTTTATCGGTTACTCCTATGTGATCGACTGGGAGGAATACGAGTAAGATCCGCATGACCGGAACACCGCACCCGACCGTTCGTTTTCCTCTGGTGGTCCTGGGACTTCTCCTGGTGGGCCAGTCCCTCCCGGCGCAGACTTCCGTCCCCACCAGCGATATCTTTTTCCTGGATTTGGGAATCGTTATTGAGCCCAAGACCGGAAAAGAGGTGTATAACCGGCTGGTCAACCCCACTTCGGAAGAGGTCAAACTGCGGGTGAAAAAGGTCGAAAGCGGGTCGGTCTATATGGCCACCTCCCAGGAGATGCTGAATACGCTTCAGCGCATCCAGCAGCGGATGGATCAACTGGAAAAATCTTTCCAGGTTCAGATGAATGACCTGCGGGCCGAGAACCGGGAATTGCGGGGTATGTTGGCCGAGATGAAAGCCGAGCCCAAGGTGGTGACGCCCCGGAAACAGCCGCCCATCGTCCTGCCGGAACCCCAGTCGCAACCCCCGCTGGCTCAGGCACCGGAACCGACGGACGAATCGCCCCAACCGGCACCCGTGCAGGCGAACCAGCCGCAGCCCAAGAAAATCAAACCGTCTCCGCCCCCGGCAGCCAAACCGAAATTGAATTATTCGGAATACATGGCGGCTATTTTTGCCTATCAACGGGAGAACTATCAGGAAGCCTTACGGCACTTTGAACGGCTGGATTTGACCGGGGCTCCCCCCGAAATGGCGGCCAATGTCTTGTACTGGTCGGCCGATGCCCATAAACAGTTGGGGGAACCGTACCAGGCTCTGGCGCTGCTGGATAAACTGCTGTCCGAGTATTTGCAGTCCGATCGGGTGGACGATGCCCTGATTCAAAAGGGTCTGCTGTACCGGAAAACCGGTCAGGAGGAACTGGCGCTGGCGGCCTTTACCCGGGTGGTGCGGGAATTTCCTTCCAGTGAATATACCCGCCTGGCCTCCATGGAATTGAAAAAAGCGGAAATCGTGCCATGAAAAAGTTCGGTTCACTCGTTTTGCTCCTTCTGCTGTCTCTGGTATCCGGACAGGGAACCGCCCGCGTCGCCTATACCCGGCCCGGAACGATGATGAAGATTCCCGTCAGTTATGCCACCCGCACTCCCTATCTCTTTCGGACCGGATTCGGAGCGGAAGTGCACAATTTCAATCCCCTGAACGTGGCCAAGGGCGTCTATTTCGATATGGAATTGGGGAAAAGCTTTTTGTTCGGGTTTTCTTCCGTCATGGGCGCCGACACCACCTCCCTGGCGAACCTGGGGAACGTTCAGACCAATATACCGGTGGAATTCGGTTTCCATTTACAACAGCGGATCTATACCTATGGCGATATTTCAGTTTCGATCGGACTGCAGGACATTGTTTTTCAAAATGATCCCCAGAAAGGGCTGACCCTGGATCCCCAACAACTTTCCTTTTTTGCCGTGATTGCCAGTGAGAAATCCCTGGGAACCTATACCATGAACACCTATATGGGATTCGGTACAGGCAGTCTGGCACCGCAGGACACCCTGCCGGCGGCCGACACGGCAGCCACCAATAAAACCAAAGCCGGTGTATTTGCCGGATTTATTCTCAATACCCCCTATTTGTCCAAAGCAGGGGGCCTGGATTTAGTGGGTGAATTCGATGGAACAGGCATCAACGTGGGACTCCGCATCCCCCTTACCTCGGATTACCGCCTGAACCTTGGGTTCACCCACATTGAAAAATTACCGGACTGGAAATCCCGGTATTGGACCGGACATCCCGGTGTCACCCTGGGGCTGGACATGGCGGTTCCTCTGGCCGTGAAGAAAGCTCCCGCTCCCACGGGCGGGCCGGCTCCGCCGGTGGAAGGAGGGGAGACGATCGAATTACCCGGGTTGGAAGAGGGAATCTCCTCCTCTGTGGACAGTACGTTGCGCATGGCCGATCTCCAGGTGCATACCCTGCGGGATTCCATGCAACTGATGGACAACGAAATGCGCAACCTCATGATCCGGCTGGCCGCCCAGGAACAGCGCGCCAAATTCCTGGAAGATTCCCTCCGTTCGATCAAGTTGGATCGGAACGTGCTGGTGAAAAACATGAATGAAGCCATGCGGAATCTCTCCCGCTCCCTGCGCTATTTTTACACCGGGGACTATCGCCGGGCGCTGGAAGAGGTGGAAAAAGCCATTGAACTGAATCCGAATCTGGCTCTGGCCTATGCCCGCCGGGGTTCGATCTATTATAAACTGGGTGATATACAGCGGGCCACCATCGACTGGAATCTGGCCCTCAGGCTGGATCCGGAATACGAGGACGTGCGAAACATCCTGAAAGCCCTGCACGAGAACCGGCTGAAATCAACCAGTCTTTTGGAGGAATAAGGAGCATCTATGGATATTGCCACTATCATCGGTATCATCGTGGGTCTGGGATCCATCGGCGGGGGCATTTACCTGGCGGCTTCCGCCGCCGGCGCCAGCATGGCCGGATTCCTGTCCACCTCCAGTTTTGCGATTGTCTTCGGAGGCATGCTGGCTTCGGTGTCGGTCGCCTTTCCTCTGTCGGAAGTGCTGAAACTGGGGTCCGCCATCGCCGCAGTGTTCAAGGGCGGCCAACAGAAACTGGGGGATTTGGTCGACCAGGCGGTGAGCGTGGCCGAAGTAGCCCGAAAGGGTACGGTGGAACTGGAAAAAGAGGTGAACAATATCCAGAATCCCTTCTTCAAGGACGGGGTGCAGATGGTGGTGGACGGTTATTCCATCGAAGAATTGACGGATATTCTCAACAATCGGATCGAATACCGGGAGATCCGGGAAAAGACCCAGGCGGATTTGTTCAAAACCATGGGAACCATGGCGCCGGCCTGGGGAATGATCGGAACCCTGATCGGACTGGTCATCATGCTGGCCGGCTTCGGCGGTGAAGAGGGGGGCGGAACCGACGCTCTGGGATCCGGTATGTCCGCCGCCTTGATCACCACCTTCTACGGCGCCATCTTCGCCAATCTCTTCTTTCTTCCCATGGCCGCCAAACTCACTACCCGCATCTCCTATTCTTCCACGATGCAGGCGCTGCTGGTGGAAGCCACCCGCTTGATTCACCAGAAAAAACATCCCCTGATTGTGCGGGAAAAATTGAATTCCTTCATTCCGCCCCGCGAATGGAAACAGGAAGAGGTCTAACCGTTCATGGCCGTATCCGCCCGGGAGAAACGCAAATGGATTGAAAAGGGTCGGGCCCAGGTCGACGAAGGTCTGCCCGGCTGGTTCAATACCTTTGCCGACATGATGACCCTGCTGCTGGCTTTCTTTGTCCTGCTGGCGGCCATTTCCACCATCGATCCGGTGAAACTCCAGGAAATGTCCGACGCCCTGAACAAATCGGTGGGAAAACGGATCAAGAAAAAAGGCGCCATGAGCCTGGCGGATGTCCAAAAAGCCGTGAATGTGATGGTGAAAGAAAATCACCTCGAAGAGGCGGTGGAAGTCAAAACCGGCCCCAAAGGGGTGACCATCGGCATTTCTTCCGATATCAGTTTTGAACCGGCTTCGGCCGAAACCAGGCCGGATTTTTTACCCATTCTGGAAAAAATCGTCCCCACCATTAACAAATCTTATTTCATGGTGGCGGTGGAAGGGCACACGGACAGCGACCCGATCCCCGAACGCGTGATCGATAAATATCCGTCCAACTGGGAATTGTCGGCGGCCCGGGCGGCGGCGGTGGTCCGCATGCTCATCGATCTGGGGG
>RFIZ01000092.1 GCA_003695105.1 Fidelibacterota bacterium | reverse complement strand
ATTCACCACTTCGCCGGAGACGATCCGGGAAGATATCGTCGCGAAAATCAAATCCTGGGAATCCATCGCCCGCCCGGAGGGATCCGGTCAGGAGGATCTGCGGCCATGAAACGTCCGTCCATGTATCCCGCCCATGAAGCCAGCCTGAAGGCGTTTACGGAGCTGTTCAATGGTGTCCGGGACCGATTGCCGCTGGTGATGCAGATTTACCAGACGGAAAATTTCCGGGATGACGGCGTGATCGTCCATACCCGGACCGGGAAACGGGTGGCGTTCGACTGGGAAAAACGGGATCGGTATTTCACCTCCGGCCGATTTGCCTACCGAACTCTGTGGCAGTTTGAACGGAAAATCAAGAAGGATGAAATCGGCCTGTCCCTTCAATGCGATTCCGATGAAACGGCCGTGCTGGTGGCCTGGCATCAGGACTGGCTGCAAGCCCCGGTGCAGCGACGATCTTTACGCCAGGACAGTCCCGGGAAGGTGGTGGAAGCCGTGCGGGAGACCCGCCATTTTCGCATTTATCCCTATACTGAAATCAGGGCTTTCCGGAAGATGATCCACCGGGCCCTGACCCGGGGTCTTTTCGATCACCGGGTGTTCGAAGAGTCAGGCTCCTCTTCCTGATCGCCGGACATGGTGACCAGTTCGATTCCGGCTTCCCGGGCGTGGTGCAGGATCCGTTCGTCGCGATAGAATTCACCGTAATATATCTTTTTGATCCCGGCGTTGGCGATCAGCTTGAAACAATGGTAGCAGGGTGAAGCGGTCACGTAAATTTCGGCGTCTTCGATGCGGACGCCGTGCCGCGCCGCCTGGACGATGGCGTTGGCTTCGGCGTGAACCGTGCGCACGCAATGCCCGTCCTCCATTTCATGGCCTACCTCGTCGCAGTGGGGCAAACCCCGGATGCTGCCGTTATATCCCGTGGACAGGATGGTTTTTCCCCGGACGATCACCGCTCCCACATGTTTGCGGTCACAGGTGGAGCGGGTGGCCACTTCCCGGGCGATGTTCATGAAATATTCGGTCCAGGAGACCCGTTTTCTGGCATGCATATCCGACTTTCCCACGGGGACAAGTTACTCAAGGGAAAGGATGTTCAGGAAAAGAATTGCAGCGTCTTTTCAAGACCCTGTTTCAGGGCGGTTACGTCATCCAGGGTGTTATAGAGGGAAAAGCTGGCTCGCAGCAGGGAGGTGTACCCCAGTTTTTTCAACAGGGGCTGGGCGCAATGGTGCCCGGTCCGGACGGCAATCCCTTCCTTATTGAGAACGAATTGGGCGTCCTGGGGATGAATGTCCTTCAGGGCGAAACTGAATACCGGCCCCCGGTGGGCGGCGGAGCCGACCAGGGTGGCTTCCGGCAGCGACTGAAACAATTCCAGTACGGCTTCCGTCAGCGTCTCCTCGTAGGCTCGCACAGATTCCATTCCCAGTTCTTGCAGAAAATCCACCGCCGCACCCAAACCGATCACCTGGGCGATGTTGGGTGTGCCGGCTTCGAATTTATAGGGCACTTCATTCCAGGTGGCGGTGGTGAACCCCACGTCCCGGATCATCTCGCCTCCGGCCAGAAAAGGGTCCATGGTTTCGAGTAATTCTTTCCGGCCCACCAGAACGCCTACCCCGGTGGGACCGAACATTTTGTGGCCGGAAAAAGCCAGAAAATCGGGCTCCAGTTCATCCACCCGTACGGGCAGGTGAGGGACGGACTGGGCCGCATCGATCACGGTGACGATTCCCCGCCGGCGGGCGCGCTGAATCAGGTCGGCGATGGGATTGATGGTCCCCAGGACATTGGACTGGTGTGTCAGGGCCAGCAGACGGGTGTGTCCGGTGAATGGCTCCTGAAGCGCTGATGGATCCAGTTCCCCTTGGGAAGTCACAGGGAGCAGCGCCAGGCGGGCTCCCGTTTCCCGGGCGGCCAGTTGCCACGGAACCAGATTGCTGTGGTGTTCCATTTCGGAGCAGAGAATTTCGTCGCCGGGCTGGAGCCGGCGGCGGGCCCAGGAATAGGCCACCAGGTTGATGGATTCGGTGGTTCCCCGGGTGAAAATGACGGCGTGGCTGTCCGGTACGGAAAGCCAGTCGGCTACCTTCTGCCGGACCGCTTCGTAGGCCTGGGTGGCCCGGGAGCTGAGGTCGTACAATCCCCGGTGAACATTGGCGTTTTCCTCCCGGTAATAGGTTTGGAGACGATCCAGGACACAGCGGGGTTTCTGGGTAGTGGCGGCGTTGTCCAGATACACGGGGTTGGGAGTGTCGGCAGCAAAGAAGGGGAAATCCCGGCGGCAGTTCCCGCACCCGGCCGGCGCAGAACTCACAGCAGCCCCAGTTGCAGTCGGGCCGCCTCCGTCATCATTTCCTGATTCCACTGCGGTTCCCAGACCAGTTCCACCAGGACATCCTCCACCCCGGGCAGGGCCCGGACTTTCCGTTCCGCATCGCCGGCAATGACGCCGCCCATGCCGCAGCCCGGCGCCGTCAGGGTCATTTTGATGTGAACGATCTTGCCGCCCCTGGTTCCGTTGAGAATCGTCAGGTCATAAATCAGGCCCAGATCCACGATGTTGACGGGAATTTCGGGGTCATAACAGGTGCGCAACTGGTCCCAGACGGCCGATTCCCGGAATTCACCGGGGGAAGTGTCGGCGGATGCCGGAGCGGTTTCCGGTTCCAGCCCCAGGGCGTCGGCATCGGCGCCGGACAGCTGATACATATTGCCGTTGCAAACTATGGTATAGGTTCCGCCCAGAGCCTGGGTAATGCGCACCGGTTCTCCCTTGAGCAGGGTAACCCGTTCCCCGGAGGGGACCAGATGGACCAGCACATCCCGTTCCAGATGAATCAGGCGGTTGGAGTCGATGGGTGAATTCATGGTAGGTCTGTCATCCAAGCATGGAGAGTTGATTCGCTGTAGGACCGGACTTCTTCCCAGGGAAGCCGATCCAGAATGTCCCGCGCAAACCCGGTCAGGAGAAGAGACCGGCTTTCGTCCGGAGTCAGGCCCCGGGAGCGGAGGTAAAAGAGCTGGTCGGGATCCAGTTGGCCGGTGGCGGAGCCATGGGAGCACCGTACATCGTCGGCATAAATCTCCAACTGGGGATTGGAGTGCATCCGGGCGTCCGCAGACAGCAGGAGGTTGCGGTTGGACTGACGGGCGTCCGTCTTCACGGCGCCGGGATCCACGATCACTTTGCCGTTGAAAATGCCGTGGGACCGTTCCGGTAGGATGTTTTTGACGGTTTCGCGGCTGGTGGTGTGAGGACTGTGATGGGTAATCACCGAATGCAGATCTCCTTCCCCGGATCCGGAAAGGAGCCCCAGTCCGTCCAGCTCCAGTTCGGCGCCTTCCCCCTGAAGCCGGTGGGACAGGTCCCAACGACTGCGGCCCCCGGTCAGCTGTTCCAGCACCCAGCCCAGGTGGGAATCCCCTTCCTGAACGATGTGGATCGTCGTCAGATGTTGATCGTCCGGGGCCGTCTCATCCAGGGTGAAGAGCCGAAGACGGGCGCCCCGGCCCAGGTGGATCGACACCGCGGTGTTGCGCAGGGAAACCCCGTCGCGGCCGGGGAGGTGGTGGAGAAAGAGATCCACGGTCGCCCCTTCTTCCAGCCGGATGTCGACGGCGGGACAGGTCAGTTGCTCCCAGTGGCCATTCAGCAAGGGGACATAGACCTTCGATATCGGTGACCGGGGAGAAAAGCGGAGGACGTGATCTCCCGGGGTGAAGAGACGGTTGAGGGTATGATATCCGTCCCGGGCCGCTCCCGATTCGGCAGGGGGCGTTTGAAAGGTGATTTCGGGCGACGCCGGAGAAAGGGGATAGCCGTTCAGAATGGGATAGGTGATCCAGTCATCATGACGGAAGGGGAGCCGGAGCGGGAGGTCCGGCGGGGGCGGAGGAGGACAGGCCAGGTCTTCCGGCCGGAAGAACACCCGGCGATTGTGGCGCCATTCCTCCTGCCGGAGAGTGGGCAGACCCTGGCGTTGGATCCGGTCCAACAGGTCCGGAACCGGAACCCGATTCGCCAGGTCCGGCAGGGAGCGGACCCGTTCCGCGACGGCTTTCGGCGTCAGGAGGTTTCCAGCCATGAATATCCCTGTTCTTCCAGGGTGAGGGCCAGTTCCTTGCCGCCGGTCTTCACGATTTTTCCGTCGATCATGACATGAATCACATCCGGCTGCATGTAGTTCAGCAGGCGTTGGTAATGGGTGATGACCAGAAAGGAACGCCGGGAATCCCGGAGACTGTTGACGCCTGCGGAGATGATCCGCAGGGCGTCGATATCCAGACCGGAGTCGGTTTCGTCCAGAATGGCGAAGGCGGGCTCCAGCAAAAGGAGTTGCAGGATTTCATTGCGCTTCTTTTCCCCGCCGGAAAACCCTTCGTTCACCGCCCGGTTGAGGTAGGATTTGTCCATCTCCAGCCGGCCCATTTTTTCCCGGGCCAGTTGCAAAAATTCCACCGCATCGATTTCCGATTCGCCCCGGGCTTTCCGGACCGCATTCAGAGCCGTGCGCAAAAAATAGGCGTTGTTCACGCCGGGGATCACCACCGGGTATTGAAAACTGAGGAAGATCCCGGCCTGGGCCCGTTCCTCCGGGGTCAGGTGCTCCAGCGGTTTTCCCCGGTAACGGATGGAGCCGGAGGTGATTTCATAGTGGGGATTTCCGGCCAGGACGTGAGCCAGGGTGCTCTTCCCGGACCCGTTCCGGCCCATGATGGCATGCATTTCTCCCGGGCGGATCTCCAGGCTGATTCCTTTCAGAATTTCCTGGCCGTCCACGGAGGCATGGACCTGATCAATGACAAGTGTGGGGGTCATACGTCTCCTGAAATGGTTGAATGGGGGACCCGGATCATCCCACCGCTCCTTCCAGACTGACTTCCATCAGTTTCTGGGCTTCCACGGCGAATTCCATGGGCAGTTTGGCGAAGACGTCCTTGCAGAAACCGTTGACGATCATGGACACGGCCATTTCTTCCGACAGTCCCCGTTGCTTGCAGTAAAAAATCTGGTCCTCGCCGATGCTGGAGGTCGTGGCTTCGTGCTCCAGATGGGCGGAAGGATTGCGAATATCGATGTAAGGGAAGGTGTGGGCCCCGCAGCGGTCCCCGATCAGAATCGAATCGCACTGGGAATAATTCCGGGCGCCATCGGCTTTGGGATGGACCGCCACTCCGCCCCGGTAGGTATTCTGGCTTTCCCCGGCGGAGATGCCCTTGGATAGGATGGTGCTGGTCGTGTTTCGTCCCAGGTGGATCATCTTGGTGCCGGTGTCCGCCTGCTGGCGGTGGTTGGTCATGGCCACGGAATAGAATTCGCCCACCGAATGGTCCCCCTTCAGAATGATGCTGGGGTATTT
>RFIZ01000091.1 GCA_003695105.1 Fidelibacterota bacterium | reverse complement strand
GTTGGTAAGGTGAAAGGTGCGAAAACCATACCCCAGCCAGGGGCGTTTCAGCCAGAGCTGAATGGTATGGGACCAAATATCCTGCCGTTGAAAGGTATCGGGTTGCAACAGAGAACCTACCCGCTGGGTCAGGTGGCTACCCGGAAGGGAGAACAGGACCAGCCATCCCGCGATCAACCCGAGGACCAGGGGCGTCAGCTTTTTCCGGTAGGTGGAAAAGAGACGATATCGATAGAGGAGGTAGGCATTGCCTCCAACGGACGTCAGTCCGAACGCCAGCCAACCGCCCCGGGAATAGGTCAGGGCCAGTCCCAGATTTCCCAGGATCAGGAGCAGACCGAACAGTCCGGTTTGCCAGGCGGAGCGACGGGTGAGGTAAACCCAAAAGAACACCGGCCAGAGCAGGACCAGGTATCCGGCAAACGTATTGGGCCAGACAAACAGACCGTGGGCGCGCCAGAAGCGACTTCCTTCCAGGGGAATCCCGTGCTGATCGTAAACCAGTTGCCAGAAGCCGACCCCCAATCCCACCGCCGCGCACCCGGCCAGCACCCACAGAAGGCGGCGTTCGGTTTGTCCCGCATCCTCGCCGGCGAGGGAGGCTGCGGTGAGCAGGAGAGCGGCCAGATAGGTGATCGATTTGAATTCGGTGGGATAGTGAGCTACGGTCCAGAAATTGGACAGCCATATCCAGCCCACAAATCCTGCCAGGCTGAGGAGAACTCCGGGAGCCCGGATCGAATACACTCCTTTGTGCCAGGCCCGGCGCAGAGCGGCGTACACCCCCACGCACCCCGCCGACAGAAAGGCCACGTTGAACCAGGGAGATTGAGGTCCCCGATCCAGGGGAGAGAGAAGGAAAATCAGACCCCAAATCAGGAAGGATACCCGACCACTCAAGGGAGGGGCTCCTGCAAGTCGAGGAGATCGATCATAAATGAATCCCAGGGATTTTTGGCCCAGTGGTTGTGGCGGATGATTTCTGTTCTGAACGTAGTGGAATCGGAAGAAGTCAGCAGGCGGGTAGCTTTCATCAGGGAAAAGAACTGTTTGTATAGGCGAAATTCGAATTGTTCCAAATAGGCCCGGTTGGCTTCCGTGCGCCGGACAAAAATTCTGTGCCCGAACTGATCCCAGTACACCAGCCCCCAGTGTCGGGCATCCAGGCTGTCCGCTGTGTCCCACTGGAAGGTGCCGTGGTCCAAGATCAGCGCATTGAAATGGTAGAGACTGTCGGCGCGGTAAAACACCTGCGGTTGGGTATTCATCAAGGAATAGGTGTGGACAAACTCCGGGGGATAGGCGGGTATCCGGCCATCGATGAAGGGCGCATTCCGGGGATAGAGTCGCCACAGGAGATATCCGCCCCAGAAAAAGTGATTGAAGATTGGATCGGGAACGGGATGTTGCTCTAAAAATTGAACGGCGCCCACCGGTAAGGTGAACTGGTTCACACCAAATCCGAATTGGGGAACGTCTTCCAGCAGGGAGGTCTTTCCGAAGAAAAACAGGGGAGCGAGGATAATCAGATAGGCCAGGATGGTATGGAGGAGCCAGGTGTGACGGAAAGCCGTAAATGGATGGTGTCGGGGAATCCGGGGTAACAAATAAACCAGAGCGGCCAGGGTGAAATAGGGAACAATGCGGTTGTAGTGAAGCGCCAGCAGGAGGAACACCAGGGCAGGCAGGGCTTCGGCCGTCTCCCATTTGGTCCTCCGGAAAAGGACTGCGGTGCCTCCCAGAAACAGAGCGGTGGTAATCCAGAAAAACATCATCTGGGTGCCAAAAAACGTGGGCGGCATGTACTCGTTGATGAGGATGACCCGGTCGAGCGACAGATGCCGGGTCGGATGGAGGAACACCTGCAGTCCGTTGAAATTCATCAGCGTGCCAGCCAGAGCGGCCAGCGGCGGAAAAAACTGTCGGGGTAGAGCCGGGGAGGTCGCCCCTCTGCTCCGGAGTAGATCCAACACCCTCAGGCCGGCCTGTAAAAAGAGGTAGGCCAGCCCAAACACCACGCCCGAATGGAGGTTGGACCAAAGAAAAAACAGCGGAGAATAGACCACCAGCGTCCGTTTCAACGAGGGACTCCGGTTGCGGTGATAGAGGAAAAGCGTCCAGACAAAAAAGGTGATGGACATCAAATGAGCGCGAAAAGTGAACCGAAACAGACTGGTCGCCAAAAACAGGACCGTGCCGATGACGGCGTAGGACAGGGGCACCCGCTGGTCGCGGCAAAATTCCAGCAACAGAACGACCATGGCGATCATGAGCCCGATGCGGGTCAGGATCAGGCCCGGGATACCCCCCAGGCTCCATACCAGATAGGCCAGGACGGAAAACAGCCACTGGGTTGAGGTCCAGCCCTGATCGGGGTAGGTATAAGAAAAGGTGTTGGTGGTGGGAAGGTGATGGTGTTCCAGAATCTGCCGGCCTTCGGCCAGGCCCCACCAGATATCGCCATTGGATAGATGGTGGTAACCCAGCACAAAAGCGCAGATCAGGGGAGACATCCACAATAGCCGTGCGGCAAATTTCGAAAGCGTAGTAGGTTTAACCGTATGATTCAACCCGTCAGACATCCATAAACAGAAAACAGAGAGCATATGGCCCGATATCGAACCCTGCCCAAGCTGATCATCATCTTTACCATTCTTTCCATCGCAATTCTGATTAAACGGAGAGAGGAATATAAACAGAAATGGGAAGAATTGATGTCCCCGCTCCCGGCTGAGGTGGAGAGGGCGGATTCTTCCGGTCCGGAACAGGTGGCACCCCAGGAAGTCCCCCTGGAACCGGTCCTGCTGGATACGGGACTGGTGGGCTGGTATTCATTTTACGGAAATGCCAAAGATGGTTCCACGGCCAAGAATCACGGGCAGATTCATGGAGCTCAGCCGGCTCCGGATCGGTTTGGGAATGCCAAAAATGCCTATTACTTTGACGGGCATAGTTATATAGAATTACCCGAGTCTCCGTCCTTGCAGAGCACCCGCACCGGTTTTTCAGTGACCGCCTGGGTGAACCAGGAATCCACCCTGGGTCGCCAGGGGGTGGTATCCTGGGATGGCCACTGGTACCTGGGGATTTTCAACGGCGCCCTGTTGGGAGCCGTTTTTCGCTATCCGTTGGAACAACGGGAATATCAGTGCCGGCCCTGGCTGCAACCGGGAAAATGGCATTTTATCGCCCTGACCTATGATACCCAATACATGCGGTTTTATCAGGATGGTAAATTGATCGACCAGATCCAGTATCCCGCCCGGCGATTGGGCCAAAAACAGTACAATATTTTCCATAAACCAGCCATCGGTCATGGAGTGGGAAGCGAGCAACGGGCCTTCAAGGGATGGATCGACGAGGTCCGGATTTACAACCGGCCCCTGAATCGCCGGGAAATTGAAACGCTGTATTCCCTGACAGAGTAAAAAAAAGAGGGACCGCAGTCCCTCTTTGTAAATCAGGCAAACGTCCCGCGTTATTGGATGGTGCCGGCCGAACTGGAATACGTCCAGGTCTGATCGGTACCGTTTTTCCTTCTGTGCGTAATTGTGCCGGTGGAGGAATTGAATGTCCACTGATCGTTGGCACTGGGGGAAGTCAGGGTCGAATTGTAGGTCGAAGGCGGTACCTTCAAAGCATCGAAAGGATTGGAAGGATAGGCTTCGGACCCGGTGGTGGCCATCATGTTCACACTGTAGGTGTAGACCGCGGACCGCAGTCCACCGATGACTCCGTCTTCTGCTGCCTGTTCCGCCTGGGAGGACAGGTTTACAAACTTCGGGATCGCCACGGCGGCCAGAATACCCAGAATTACGATCACCATGACCAGTTCGATCAGGGTGAAACCAGCTTGATTGCGTTTCATGGTTTTTTCTCCTGGTTGTTGTTCAAGAATGAAAGGTTGCAATTCAATGTACGCTATTACAATGATCGTGCCAAAGGAAAAGCTTCGACGACAGACAAGAGCCGGTAATCCGGGAATTGTTTCATATTGAAACACTGTTTCAGCCCAGATGAAACACAAATTACCTTCACTGGCTCAGCCGGCACCGGGGGAAGCACCCTGGAAAGCTTCGATCATTCCCCACATGGGCATGAACATACCGGCGGCCAACAGGGCCACCAGGCTGCCGATGATCACCGTCATGATCGGTTCGATGGCGGTCATGAGACCGTCTACGGCGGAATTGACCAGCGTGTCATAGTGTTCGGCCACGTTCACCAGCATTTCATCCAGTGACCCGGATTCTTCCCCCACGGAAATCATTTGAATTACCAGGGGAGGAAACATTTTACTCTTCCGGAAGGGGATCGTCAGACCCTGGCCCTGTTTTACGCCCACGGCGATCTCCTGGATGGCCTTCTCAATCACTTTGTTGCCGGTGGATTTGGCGCCGATTTCCAGGGACTGAAGAATGGGGAGACCGCTTTTATTCAGGGTTTGCAACGTGGACGCGAACCGGGCGATGGAAACCATATGAAACAGTTTGCCGAACACCATCATGTGGATTTTGAACTTGTCCCAATTGTAGCGACCCTGTTTGGTGTGGATGTAATAATTGAAGGAGAATCCAATCAAAACAATGGAACCAAAAATCAACCACCAGTAATTCTGGAAGGCGTCGCTGATCCCGATCAGGATACGGGTCGGCAATGGGAGCTCGGCCTGCCCTCCCATGGCGAACATTTTGATGAAGTTGGGCAAGACAAAGGTAATGATGACGACGAAAGCGATCACGATGGCCGTCATGACCATCATGGGATAACGCAATGCTTTTTTGATGCGCCGGGTGATGTCCGCTTGCCGGCCCAGTTGTTCATTCAATTTGTTCAGCACTTCTTCCAGGGCCCCGGCCTCTTCTCCGGCCTTGACACTGTGAATATAAAATTCCGGAAACACGTCCGGATGCTTGGAGAGGGACTCCGAAAAACTGAGCCCGCTTTCCAGATCGTGATACACGGATTCCAGAACAGCCTTGAAGGCCGGTGAATCGGCTTGTTCCCGGAGCGCGCTGATGGAGGTGAGAACCGGTACCCCGGCATGCTCCAGGGTCTGGAGCTGTTTGGTGAAATTCATGACTTCCTCCACCGGAACCTTCTGGAACCGCCGGAGGAAAACACTGAGCGCCGATTCTTTTTTTTCGGTGACTTTGATGGGGGTGTATTCCAGGCTGGTCTGGAGATAGTCCAGGGCTTCGCCGTAATTGGACGCCTCGAAATCTCCGGTGACGATCATGCCGGATTCATCAAAGGCCTTGTAGGAATAGGTGGGCATCTCAGGATTGCGGTCGTTCGAATTTTATTTTGTATCGTTCCATTTTACGCCAAACCGTGACGCGACTCAACCCCAGTTTTTTGGCCGCGGCGGTCACATTCCCGCCCACTTCTTCCAGGGCCTGGAGAATGGCCAACCGCTCCATTTCTTCCATCGTTCCTCCGCCTGGTCGTACGGTCGGCGGGGATGGTTTTTCCGGAACCGCCTCCAGACCCGACTGTCGCAAGGGTTCCAGCAGTCGCCGGACGGTCGTCTCCTCCAAATGCGGCTTATCGGAATAGAGGGCTGCCTGAGTAAGGAAACTCTCCAATTGCCGAATGTTCCCGGGCCAGGGATACTCCTGCAGCAGAGGCAACACTCCCCAGTCGAAGGATTGGATATTCCGGTGATTTTTTTGGTTGGAGCGTTTCAGAATGTACACCAGCAGAGGCAGAAAATCACCGTACCGGTCCCGGAGCGGCGGGACCTCCACCGTGAAGCTGTTGATCCGGTAAAAGAGATCCAGGCGAAATGTTTTCTTTCGCACCGCCCGTTCCAGGTTTTTGTTGGTGGCCGAAAGAATCCGCACATCGGTATGGCGGGTCTGATTACTGCCGATGCGTTCGAATTCTCCCAACTCCAGAACCCGCAGGATCTTTCCCTGGAGGGTCAGGTCCAAATCGGCGATTTCATCCAGAAAGAGCGTACCTTTGTGGGCATATTCGAACTTCCCTTTTTTGGCAATGGTGGCACCGGTAAACGCCCCTTTCTCGTAGCCGAAGAGTTCGCTTTCCATCAGATCCCTGGGGATGGCGGCACAATTCAGGCCCACAAATTTTTCCGAGGAGCGGGAACTGAGGGAATGGAGCAACCGGGCCACCAGTTCCTTACCGGAACCGCTCTCCCCCTGAATCAGGACCGTGATGTCGGCGTTGAGGGTACGCTCCAATTGATAATAGAGTTGCATCATGGCCCCGGAAGATCCGATCAAATTGGGCAGGCCGAACAATTTGGTGAGCTGAAACCGCTTCCGATTCACGATCGGATAGCGACTTTTCCACTGGACGGCGTCCCGAATCAATTTCTGCAGGATATCCGGCGGGGAGGTTTCCAACAGCCAGCGGTCGCAGCCCGCTTCCAGAAAAGAGTGGAGGTGGTCCACCGATTGCTGCGTCACCCAGAGCCAGATGGGTACACCCAGTTTCTTGGACTGGATCCGTTTGACCGTATCCACTGAGGACATGAGTTCCAGTTGATCGTGAATGACAATCCCCTGAACCGGGTTCATCTGGAGATAGGTCAATGCGTCGTACCCGGTTTCCACTGTAGCCAGACGCAATTCCAGTTCCGGGAGGCTGTGCAGCAGGTCCAGGATCGGACGGATGCGGGTGCCGACAATCAGCAGGTGATGGGGACGATCCGACTGGGAGGGGTCTGTCTTCAGTTGGATACCCTCAATACTTCTTCCAGGGTAGTCTGGCCCTGAATCACTTTCCGGATCCCGTCGTATTTGAGCTGAATCAGGCCTTCATCCAGAGCCTGATCCAACAGATCGTCATAGCCGGCGTTGGCCACGATCAGGCGGCGTAGGCTTTCCGTGATTTCCAGGATTTCGTAAAGTCCCAGACGTCCTTTATACCCGGTGTTGCGGCAGTGTTTACAGCCCTTCCCCCGGGAAAATTTGATTTTTCCGGCGACTTTGGTCAGATTCAATTCTTCAATGATTTCCGGTTCCGGATCATACGTTTCTTTGCAGCGGTCACAAATGCGCCGTACCAGACGCTGTGCCAGAATCGCCTTGGTGGAGGCGGCCACCAGGAAAGGCTCCACGCCCATTTCGATCAACCGGGTGGCGGAACTGACCGTATCGTTGGTATGCAGGGTGCTCAACACCAGGTGACCGGTCATGGCGGCCTGGACGGCCACGGTGGCGGTTTCGGAATCCCGGATTTCCCCCACCATGATAATATCCGGATCCTGCCGGAGGATGGAGCGCAGCCCGGCGGCGAAGGTCAGGCCGATCTTGTGGTTCACATTGGACTGACGAATGAGAGGCAGGCGGTACTCCACCGGATCTTCCACCGTGATAATGTTTTTATCCGGAGTATTGATAGAATTCAGGGCAGCGTACAGAGTGGTGGATTTTCCCGATCCGGTGGGTCCCGTCACCAGGATAATTCCGTTCGGTTCGTGCAGGACGCGATTAAAGCTCTTGAAAGTTTCCGGCGCCATGCCCAGATCTTCCAGTTTCATCTGGATAGCGCTCTGATCCAGAATGCGAATGACTACATTTTCCCCGTATACCGTCGGCAGGGTGGAGACCCGAAAATCGAACCGTTTTTCGCCAATGGTCATATTGAAGCGCCCGTCCTGGGGAACCCGCTTTTCGGTGATATTCAGGGAAGACATGACCTTGATACGGGAAATGATTTCGTCCTGCAATTCGGCCGGGTGTTCATAGACAGTTTGCATGACCCCGTCGATTCGATAGCGGACCCGCAGCAGGTTTTCTTCCGGTTCCACATGAATGTCGCTGGCTTTCATTTTCACCGCCTGCTGGAACATCAGTTCCACCAGTTGAATCATGGGGGATTCCTGATCCGGCCGCTGGGTCGATCCCCGATCCATAGTGCGGATTTTTTGCATGACCGATTCCATGTCCTTGGAAGCGCCGTAGATTTCATCCAGGGACTCCAGGATTTCACTTTCGGCGCAGAGCGTGGGCTCGATCTCCATCTTGGTCATCCGCGACAATTCGTCAAAAATATCGATATTGGACGGATCGGAGATCCCGATCATCAGGGTGGAATCGATTCTGAACAGAGGGATGATCTTGTTATGACGGGCGTATTCTTCGGGGATCAGGTTTTTGACTTCCGGATCGAAATTGTAATTATCCAGAAAGAGGTAGGGCAAATCCAGTTGTTGGCTGAGAGCGATGATGAAATCATGTTCCGTAAGAAAGCCCAGTTTGGCCAGGACGCGCCCCAGGGGCTCTCCGGTCTCTTTCTGTTTTTTCAGTCCTTCGTGCAGCTGTTCCGGCGTGAGTACACCGGCTTCGATTAATATTTCACCTATGCGTTTCCTTGCCATAAGACTATCGTACTCTCTATTGGATAAAATTTAGGTAATAATCGAGGAGATTGTTACCCCAAAAACGCATCAGCAGAGCAGCCAGGGAAAAATAAAAACCAAAGGCATATTTCTCTTCGGGTTGAGGAGTCCGGGTCAGGAGAGCCCGGACCAGGTAGGTGACCACGATCAGAACGGCTCCGGTGAAAAAACTGAGCAGGGTGAGTTTCCAGCCCAAAAATACGCCCAGCAAAGTAGCCAGTTTCACATCCCCCAGTCCCATGGCTTCTTTCCGGAAGGCCAGGAATCCCAGTCCCCGAATCGCATACAGGGCTCCCCCGCCGATGAGTCCCCCCAGGGCCGCGCCGGGCAGGGGCAGGGAAGCACCGGGCAACAGGGACAATCCCAATCCCAGGACGATGCCGGACAGGGAGAGGACATCGAAGATCAGAAAATGGCGGTAGTCGATCAGGGCGATGGGAATCAGATAGGCGATCAGCAACCAGGTGGAAATGGTATTCCAGGAGAGGCCGTAAAAAAAGGCCGTCCAGCCGAACAGGAGTCCGGTCCCGGCCTCCACCAGGGGATATTGCCAGGAGATGGGGGCGCCGCATCGGGCACATTTTCCTCTCAATACCAGATAACTGAGCACGGGAATATTCTGCCACCAGCGAATGGCGGTGCCGCAGTGGGGACAATGGGAGGGGGGAGAAACGATCGATTCTCCGGCCGGCAGTCTCAGGATGACCACGTTCAGAAAGGAACCGATGATCAGTCCCAGAACTCCGGCGGACCCGACCAGAAACGGATCAGGAGACAAGAGCTTTGACCTGGTCGATCAATTCCTGATTTTTGAACGGCTTGGTGAGGTAGGCATCGGCGCCCATGGCCAGACCGGTTTTTTCGTCCTTTTCATCCGATTTGGCGGTCAACATCAGGATGGGAATATTGCGATGCGTTTCGTCGAATTTCAGCAGCCGGCTGAATTTGAATCCGTCCAATTTGGGCAGCATCACGTCCAGGATGATCAAATCCGGATTTTCGGTCCGGGCCAGTTGCAGCCCCGCCAGACCATCGCCGGCCTCCAGCACTTCGAAACCGATTTTGGTCAAAAAGGCGCGAATCAGGTTGATGATATTGGGGTCGTCATCGACGACCAACACACGTTTTGGCATAGTTACCTCTGAGATTCAAAATCCTGCTTTTTCCAAAATGTGGACCCAAAGGTTTTTGGGATAATAATGTTTGCAGATTTCTTTTTTGATCACGTTTCGTTTCCAGATCCGGCAATAGCCGTCGTGGACCGATCCAATCGGTTTGAAGCGGTCGCAATTGGAGCAACGGCGGATCCGACTCCGGTACACGTCCCCGGTAGTGGCGAAAAAATAACGCCAGGAAAGATAAAAGGCGAATAAAAGCACCATGATCACAAAGGCCCAGACGGCCGCCTGCCAGGTCCACATCAGGGTTTCTCTTCGAATTCAAAAGGCTCTTTCCGAATGGGAATTTTCAGAATCTGGCCGGGATAGATCGAATCGGGATTGTCGATCTGATCTTTATTGACCAGGTACAAAATGCGCCAGCTGTAGGGATTGTGGAATTCCGGGGCGTTGGTGGCGATGTTCCAGAGATGATCGCCGGGAACCACCAGGTGGTACCGGAAGGCATTGTAGCCCGCCAGCACGTAAAACACCAGGCTGTCCTGGGTTTCCAGAATGGAATTCCGCTGTGCGGTCAGTTCCTGATACAATTTTTGTTGCAGGGGACCAAAAGGACGGGTGGTGAGGAGCAAGGCCTGTTTCATCAGGACCGTGTCCCGGTCGTCGATCAAATCCCGGTAAGACACTTCGTTGGTATCTTTCTGGCCGACATGTTTGGCGAATAAATCCAGGCGGAAGAAGAAGAAATCCCGCTGTTTCAGCATGTTGTCCAGATCGGGCAGATCCACCTGCATGGCGGCTACACTGTCATCCAGAATGGCCAGGAGGGAATCCCGGTCCCGGATCAGGTCCAGATATTCATTCAGATAAAAGTTATCGAAGAGATGAGACGGAATTTTTCGTTTGCGCATCTCTTCTTTGAGCGATTCCAGGTCGGCGGCGAAATCCCGGTTTTCCTGTTCCAATTCCTGAATCCGGTTGTAATAATCCGTGTTGGTATCTTCCAGGCCCTTCAACTTTTGCACATAATCGTCGTTCCGTTTCTGGAGCATGGCCAGTTTCAATTCCAACTGGTCGATGTCACCCCGGAGACGTTCATTTTTTGCGGCCAGTACATTCAGAGAGTCTTCCAGCAAATCCCACACCGTCCATTGCCGTGGCGGAACCGGCGGTGTCAGCAGATAGATCGTCCCCAGATCGTAGATCGAATCTTTCACCGCCCGGGGATTGACCTCCCGCAGGGCCCGAGCCACGATCTCCGGCGTGATCCGCCGGGCGAATTCGAACTGGAAGGACAATTTATACGCCTGGACTTCTTTGGTCAGTTCGATGGGAATGGCAAACCGGCCGTCATCATTGGTGAAATCCAGGATGACTTCTTCCGGCCCATGGACCCGTACTGTACACTGTTTGACGGCATAGGCTTTACCGCCTGTCTCGTACAAAACGCGACCAATGACCGTGGCCTGTCGATCTTCGATGGAAAAGGGATCGATGGCCCGCAGGAACGACAACAGGAGTAACCAGGATAGGGATTTCATACGGTGGTCCGTGCCTTTCGTTTGGAATGGAGCACATTCCGGATGCTGCCGGCCCATTCTTCAAAGGGACGCAATTCTTCGGCATATTTTTGAGCCTCTTCCAGGGTGATCAAATCTTCATCCAGCAGTTTCAACAGGGCCTGATCACCGGTCTGCATTCCCTCTTCAGTGGAGGTTTGGATGGCGGAGCGTAACTGGTGGGATTTCTGTTCCCGGATCAAATTCTTGATGCTGGTGGAGCCCAGCATGATTTCCATGGCGGCGATCCGCCCGTCTCCCTGTTTGGTTTTCACCAGCTTCTGGGCGATGACCCCTTCCAGGGTGCTGGAAAAGATGGCGCGGATCTGATTGTGCTGGCTGGAGGGAAACACGTCGATGACGCGGTCAGCCGCTTCGGGAGCGCTGCCGGTGTGGAGGGTGCCCAGGACCAGGTGACCGGTTTCGGCGGCCGTGAGCGCCAGAGAGATGGTTTCCAAATCCCGCATTTCACCCACCAGGATCACGTCCGGGTCCTCACGCAGGGCGGCCCGCAGGGCATTGGCGAAGGAATTGCTGTGGGTACCGATCTCCCGCTGGGTGATGAGACATTTTTTACTCTTGTGGACAAATTCGATCGGGTCTTCAATCGTCAGAATGTGTCCCCGCCGGTGGGAATTGATGTAGTCCACGATGGCGGCCAGCGTGGTGGATTTGCCGCTACCGGTGGCTCCGGTCACCAGAATCAATCCTTTCAGTGTTTTGGCCAGCTTGTAGACGGCCGGCGGCGCTTTGATGTCTTCCAGAGTCCAGATCCGTTCCGGGATGACACGAAAAGCCGCCCCGATCCCGTTGGCAAAACTGTATACATTGACCCGGAACCGACCCACGCCGTTGATGTTCCAGCCCAGGTCCACTTCATGGTATTCTTCAAACAGGGCGATCTGACGTTCCGTGAGAATGCCGTAGATGGCATCGTGGGCTTCCTGGGGGGAGAGGGCCGGCTGGTCCAGCCAGTGGGTCTCCCCGTTTTTCCGGATGATGGGCGGATAGCCGGAACTGAGGTGAAAATCGGAAGCCCCGCTCCGGGCCACCGCGGTCAACAGTTTGATCAGGTTCAGTGCCATAAGCCTTTACTCCGTTTTTTCATCCGAATACACCAGGTGTGGGGTAATGAAAATCAGCAGGTCGCTTTTTTGCTTTTCATTGGAATGATAGGTGAACAGTTTCCCCAAAATCGGCAAGTCGCCCAGGAACGGCACCTTGCGGGTCGTGGTGCGGGTGTCTTCCTTGATCAGGCCCCCCAGGGCGATGGTTTCCCCGTTGTTGACCCGCACCTGAGTTTTGGCGTTCCGCCGGGAAATGATCGGCTGATCCAGATCCGGTCCCGAATATCCGGTGATGCCCTCCACAGTGGGTTCGACGACCATGGTGATCTGGCCGTTTTTGTGCACGTGAGGCATGACGATCAACTCAATCTTGATGGTGTATTGCTGGGCGGTTTCGGCCGCCAGGGCGCCGGTGGCTCCCTGGGCGACGGTCGGCACAATGACGGTCAGTTCCGTCTCGGTGGTAAAGGTGGCCCGATGATTGTCCAGGGTGGCGATCCGGGGATCGGAGAGAATTTTGGAATTGCCCTTGGATTTCAGATAGTCCAGCACCATCTGAAATTCCTGCATGGTGAGAATGGCCAGATTGAGTTCCTTGAAGTGGCCGATTCCCAGCCCTCCGGTTCCGCCGCCGCCGATACCCCCCTGGGTTCCGCCGCCGGTGATACCGCCGCCTCCGCCGACACCGCCTCCGGTGGCGGGAATCGCCAGCCCGGAAGGATCAGCCCGGGCGGGTCCGCCCATGAGCGTGGCTTTGGCCGTCCAATCGATGCCCATGTTTTCGTTATCGGACAAAATGGTTTCGATGAATTTGACGCTGATCATCACCTGGGGAACGGGTACATCCAGATTTTTGATCACTTCCTCTATCTTGGTGAAATTTTGAGGCGTGTCGGTGATCACCAGTTCGTCCGCCCGGGTGTCGCCCAGTTCTTCGCCGCCGGACTGGGACAGTTCCGACGTCCGCTGAAACACCTGAATCTTTCCCTTGGGAGTGAGGACGTCCTCCAGGGGGCTGATGGCGTCGTTGGCGGATATGTAATCCAGTTTGTACACCCGGCTGATGGTCTCCCCTTCCATTTCCGAATCGATGGGCTTGATGATGATGATGTTATCCTGGATCAGATAATCGTATCCATTGGCCTTCAGGATGGCATCCAGGGCGCCCTTCAGCGTCACGTTGACGAAATGGACGGTGACGGTCCCGCTGATGTCTTCGTTGACCACCAGATTGAAGTTGTTCTGTTCAGCCAGCAGGCGGAGGACACTCTGGAGATCGGCCTCCACGAAATCCATGGACAGGAGCTGCTTGGCCCGGTCAGTGGTGGGCACCGGATCGGCCGGGGGCATCACCCGTTGGGCCAGACCGAATCCGGTCAGTAAACAGAGGGACAACAAGAGAACCCGTTTCATACTCAATCCCCTACGACGGTTTTGAGGTTGAGGGTATATTCTTTCCCACCGGGACTCACCAGAATGACCGAAGAGGGATTGACCTGCTTCAGGGTCAACCCATTGATCGTATCGCCGGGTTTCAGAATAGACTGGTTAATGATCACGGCCGGTTGATTCCCCCGGAAGGAAATGGCCGAGAGGGTGTAATCTTCGATGTACACCGGCTCTTCTTCCACGACGGCGGTTTCTTCCTGGACTTCCGGCGGCTGATTGAAGGGCCCCACGAAAGGATCCCGCCCCCAGACCGCGGCGTAGGAAGGGACTTTCTTGATTTGACCACTGGTGATCTGTCGCGGTTTTAGCACCGGTGTGGCCGAAGCTGCCTGAGGCGCGGCGGCCGGAACGGCGGCTTCCTTCTTTTGTATTTGAGCCATGAGTTCCTTGGTGGTGGGCGTTTTGTGGAAAAACATGTCATAGCCCAAATAGCCGCCCGACAGCAACAGGGCAATCAACAGGATTTTTTGGGTTCCGGAACTTTCGGCCATGATTAAATCTTTCCCCCGGGGTTGATGACATAGAAATAGGCTTCAAGATCGGCCTGGATCTGGGCGAATTCACTGGTTCGTTTCAGGACCAGGTTGGTGATATAAAAGTGGAAGGGCAGGAATTTCACATCTTCCAGGAAGGCACCGAACTGCAGGAAAGGACCGGTGATCTTCATGGTGATGGGGACCTTGACGAAATAATCGGGAGATTTGAGAATGGCATCCAGGGAAGGGGTGATTTCGTCAATGGCCAGATCATTGCTCAGGGCGGTCCGCACGATTTGGGCTGTCATGACCGACACGGAGTCCTTGACGGGCAGCATGGTGGACAGGGAATCGAATTCCGCTACCAACTCATTGACGGAATTCTTCAATTGGGGTAACTGACTGATGGACATGTTTCCCTGATTCAGTTGGCCATTCAGTTTGTTGATTTCCGCCTGCACCCGCTGGATCGATTCCAGTTGGGCCTGATACATGAAGAGATACCAGGCCACGATACCTCCAATCACGACCAGGAAACTGATCGCCAGAATTTGACGGGCATTAATTTTCATATCCGCTCACAGAACAGGTGAGAGTGAATTTCATTCCGGTGAAGCCGTTGGATTCCACGGGACTGGTGTTGGCCAGAGTCACATTGGTCAGATAGCCGGATTTTTCCAGCTGCATCACCAGGTCCGCCAGTTTCACGTTGGCATTGTATTTGGTGGTCTCCAGGTAGCCCACAAGCTGGAGTTGAATGTTTTTACTGGATGTCACCGGATTCAGGTTCTGGATCGATTCCAGGGTGACATCTTCCGGCATGACATTGCTGATGATTTTCAGGACCTTCACATTGTAGGTGGGCTCGTTGAACATTTTTTTCAATACCGACACTTTTTTCTGAATGTCCTGTCTGGTTTTTTGCAGTTGGATCACGTCCTTCTGCACGGGAGTCATCTGGCTGACTTGTTCCTGCAGGGATTTCAGTCGGGCGTCAAAATCTTTCTTTTTTATTGACGTGGTGGTGGAGAGACTCACGACGGTGACCAGGGACGCCACCAGGAACAAGCGGAAAAAGGTTCTCAGGGAACGGACCTGGCTTTCCTGGATATATTTTTGCGGTAACAGGTTCAATTCCGGCGTGGTGTCGATGGAGATTCCGGCCGCAGGGGCCAGCGCCATGGCATTCTGTTGCAACAAATCCACGTTGGCGATGGCTTTACCGATGGTCCAGATTTTCAACGGATCGCTGACCACCACTTCCATGTTCAAATAGTCCGCCAGGAACGTGTCCAGATTCATCAGCCCGGCTGTTCCCCCGCAGAGATAGATTTTGTCGATGGGACCGAAAGAAAATTCTTTGGCGTAGTACTGAATCGAACGCTGGATTTCATTCGCCAGGCGCTCCAGGGGCGAACGCAGACGGGAAGAGAGTTGACTCAGGGGTATATCCTCGTCTGAGACCCGCTTTTCATGTTCTTTCTTGGGATAGCCGTATTTCAATTTGAACAGTTCGGCCTTTTCTTCGTCCACCATGATCCGTTCGCCCCGGGACGTGGTCATGGACCCGATCAAGGCTTCCGTCAAATCTTTCCCGGAGATGCCGATTTCCCGGGCGAAGCGCAGGTTTTCGTCATGGATGACATTGATCATGGTCGTCTCATGGCCGATGTCGATCAGCATCACGTTCTGGAGGTTTTCCGTGGGATAGTGTCCCACGTAGTACCGCCACATGGCCAGCGGTGTGGGCAATATTTTCGCCGGAATGGTCAGCCCGGAAAGACGACCGATCTGATCTTCCACCAGCGTTTCCAAAGCGGCCACCACCAAAATATCCAGTTTGGGAACGCCGTCAACCGTGACTTCTTTCAGCACTTTGAAGTCCAGGACCGATTCGTCGGCGGAAAAGGAAAGATGCTTTTTGGTGGACCATTTCACTGCCTCCTGCAATTCCTTTTTGCCCACTTTCGGCATCTGGATATTTTTGATACCGATATCGGCTCCGCTGACCAGCAGATTGACTTTGGCTTTTTTCAGATTGGTATCGGCAAAAATCTTCTGAATGGTTTCTTTAATAAAGGTATTGGTGGCGTCCTGATTGCCCCGGATATCGGCAGGGATTTTGATGTAACCGAAATCTTCCAGCGTGATTTCACCGTGGACATCGCTGGCCAGTATGTATTTAATGGCATAACTGCCGATGTCCAGTCCGACCCGCGCTTTGGTGCCCCGGAAAGAGGATAGAAGACGTTTGAAGGAGAATTTCTTTTCCTTCTGATAGACGAAAGTAACCGGGCCGCCTTCTTCCAGATCTTCGCCGAAATCCTCGAATTGATCTTCCGTTTCCGCCTTTTCGGCCAGTTCTTCGGGCTCCTCTTCCGTTTCGGCGGGAGGAGGTTCTTCTGCCT
>RFIZ01000007.1 GCA_003695105.1 Fidelibacterota bacterium | reverse complement strand
AGTTAGAACGGATTGCCGCTGGGAAACAACGGCGCTGCGCAGGAATTTCAGAGGGGTCTGTCACCCTGCCCTATTTTCTGACATCCGGTCCGGGCCCCTGTGTCAAAGTCGTTCAGGAATGAATCTGGCACAGGCTTTGGAAACAGAAAGGTGTCTTTGACAGCAACACTTGGGAACCAAACAGAAAGGAGATGAGCCATGAGTTTAGTCAAATGGACACCCAAACGTCACATGATGACCCCTTTTGAAGAGTGGGATGAATTCCTCAACGATTTCTTCGGTGATTTCGGTCGTGAACCGGCCTTCATGAGCCGGAACTGGGTCCCGGCAGTGGACATCCATGAAACCGACGACGAATATATCGTCATGGCCGATTTGCCGGGCATGAGCAAGAAAGATATCAAAGTCAATATCAAGGAAAATGTCCTCACGATCTCCGGAGAACGGAAATCGAAGGAAAAAGAGAATGGACGGCATTTCCGCCGGGTCGAGCGGTACTATGGATCCTTCCAGCGGTCTTTCCGCCTGCCGGAACAGGTGCAGGAAAACAAGATCAGCGCCAGTTTCAAGGACGGCGTCCTGACCATTACCCTTCCCAAGGCGGAAGAAGTCCGTCCCAAGGAAGTGGACATCAAAATCGCCTGATAAGCAACCCGTCCCACACCCAAACCCCGGGCCACCGGGGTTTTTTGTTTGGAAAAACCGATAAAAGAAGATAAATTTGTCTTGTAATCGCTAATAAAAAGGGGGAAGTTATGAGTAAATACTCTCGCTTAGTTTTTTTGTCTGCAATGCTCTCTTTGTTGTCTGCCCAACTCACTATCACTCCCTACGGATATTCGCCCCGACAAGCTGAAGAAGATACGACGGATATTTTCACGCAGCCCTACAATGCGCTGGTAAATGTCGGTATCGGAACTCAGATGTACTTCCGGGGGAAACTGGAGGGAGGGAGTCTGATCTCTCCGGTCTGGTCGGTGACCGGACCCAGTGGATCGACCGCCGATTTTGGGGATTCCTGGAATATGGATAGTACAACCCAGATCATTGCATTCGTACCTGACGTGGCAGGAACCTACACCATCACAATGACCAGTGATACCAATGTAGCATCCATCACGATCAACGCAGGTACTTATGTGGGCGTAAATTCAGCTTCAGTATCCGTTTCTTGCATGCAATGTCACTACAACAAGTATCAGGAATGGATCAATACCGGGCACGCCTCCATGCTGGAACGGGGATTAAACGGTACTCTTAGCAGTCATTATTCCGGATATTGTATCGGCTGTCACACTACCGGATTCAATTACGGCGCCGATAATAACGGCTTTGACGACCGCACCCAAACTGTGGATTATTACGGCGGAGTCACGCCGTTTGTATTTCCGGATTCTGCGGCTATTGTCGATCTGTATGGGGGACCGCTGGAAGGAACGTTATTTGACGGGCTATATGATCAGGTAGTGCAAACCTTTCCCAATAGCATGGAACTGGCCAACATTCAGTGTGAAGCCTGCCATGGACCGGGTAGTGAACATTTTGGCAATACGGCTGATCACAGGATCGATGTGTCTCTGGATGTCAATACATGTGCAATTTGCCATGACGAAGGCAGCCATCATGCCTTCCCGGATCAGTGGCGTTATTCAGTACATGGAAATCCAACCACGTTATCCTATGCCGGCACTCGCGCCTCCTGTGCCCAATGCCACAGTGGTTCAGGATTTATCGCCTATCTGGCTAACGGAATGAATCCACTGGAAACCGCTCCGGATCCGGTTCCCATAGGTTGTGCCAGTTGCCATGACCCCCATTCCGTTGAGAACATCCACCAGTTGCGAACGGTCGGACCCACAATCCTGGGCAATGGGGTGGTCATCACCCAAGGCGGGACGGGACAGCTATGTATGACCTGTCATAAAAGCCGTCGAAATTCGGAAGAATATACCGGTCCTGATTTCCATTACAGTTCTCACTTCGGTCCTCATCACGGCCCCCAGGCCGATATGCTGGCGGGAACCAATGCCCTCACCTTTGGGCGGGACCTTCCCAGTTCACCTCATCTGGAAGCGACGGAAGACGCCTGCGTCACCTGCCACATGTCCGGAAGTCTTACCGATGCCGACGGCAATATCAATCATGTGGGCGGCCATACGTTCAGCATGACCGATCCGGACGGAAACGATCATGTAGAAGCCTGCGCCCCCTGCCACGGTGAACTGACCTCTTTCCATGAGAAAAAGTTCTACGATGCCAACGGTGTGGCTGATCATGATGGGGATGGGATTGAAGAAGGAGTCCAAGATGAGGTAGCCGGTTTGCTGGAAGAACTGGCCCTCATGCTACCGCCTGTGGATGACCCGACTGTTGATGTCAGTGGGACCTATGAATATACTCTCACCGAAATCAAGGCCGCGTACAACTACTTCTTTGTTATGGAAGATCGCAGCGGAGGTATCCATAATCCCGCCTTTGCGGTATCCTTGTTAAAAACCTCGATCCAGGCGTTGTTGAACCATGCCATTGAGGGAGAAATCGTCGCCATTGATGACGTACCCAATGACCAGGGATACATGGTCCGTATTGTCTGGGATAAACTGGCTGACGACGGTGTTGCCGTCGATCCGATTCAAACCTATGCAATTCAACGATTTGATGATTACGGTTCCGAATCTACCTGGACAACCGTAGGAGAAGTAACGGCAACAGGCGCCTACCGGTATGCTTTGGATGTTCCAACGCTTTTCAACGTGGTCGGTACGGATACAAACTGGACCGAATTCAAAGTCGTGGCCATCTCGCAATCGGGTGCCACTCACGAATCTCTTCCGGGAGCAGGGTATTCAGTGGATAACCTGATACCCGCCGCCCCGTCGAATGTACTCGCTTCGGTGGAACAATCCGCCATTACCCTGTCCTGGGAAGCCCCAGCAGATCCAGATGTAAATTATTATACCGTATTGCGGTCCACCACCGGGGACTTCACCGATGCCGTCACAGTAGCGATGACTGCAGACCTGACAATCATGGATACGGATTTGAGCCCCGGTTCCTACTATTACAAGATCGCCGCTACGGATTTCTCCGAAAACCAGGGTGAATGGTCATCGGTGGTGAATGCGACTGTACTGGGAACGGATGAAGAGCCGCTTCCGCTTGACTTTTCCCTGTTCCAGAACTATCCCAATCCGTTCAATCCCACCACGACCATCGAGTTTACGCTGCCTGAAGACAGTCCGGTCCACCTGGCGATTTACAATACGGCTGGTCAGCTGGTGAAAACGTTGGTAGATACCCATCTCCAGGCCGGGCGTCATACGCTGAGCGTAAATGGGTCGGATTTAGCATCCGGTATGTACATTTACATCATGGAAGCCGGATCCTTTGTAGAATCGAAGAAAATGATCTTGATGAAATAATCCTTCTGGAAATCCGGGAGCCGAGGAGTTTTCGGCTCTTACAAAAGGATTTCCTGCTGGTTCGAGTCTGCATGGACCTCCTGCCAGAGAGCCCCGAAAGATATCGGGGCTCTCTGTATTTGGGAATGTATGAATCTATACCCTTACACCCTCCCTATGACATCATACGGTCTGATCTAATCCAGCTTTGGGGGTAGGATACTTGATCATACCCTTCTACCGCAAGATTCCATCCAGAGGTCTGTTCAAGGTAACATCTTTGGCATGGTCACACCACCACACCCCCGTCCACATTCAACACGGCGCCGTTGATGTAGGCGGCTTCGTCGGAAGCCAGGAAACAATAGGCGTTGGCGATATCTTCCGGCTGCCCCATTCGT
>RFIZ01000090.1 GCA_003695105.1 Fidelibacterota bacterium | reverse complement strand
GCTTTGGTGACCGGCGGAAAGCCATGTTGGAAGACATTGCCATCCTCACCGGTGGGACCGTGATTTCTGAGGAACAGGGTTACAAGCTGGAAAATGCCACCCTGGATTATCTTGGTCGCGCCAAGCGGGTGGTGGCAGATAAAGATAATTGCACCATCGTCGGCGGAATGGGCGACACGGACCGGATCAAAGGCCGGATCAACGAGATCAAAGTCCAGATCGAAAAGACCACGTCCGATTACGACCGGGAGAAACTCCAGGAGCGTCTGGCCAAATTGTCCGGCGGTGTGGCTGTCCTCTATGCCGGAGCGCCCACGGAAGTGGAAATGAAAGAAAAGAAAGCCCGGATCGAAGACGCCCTCCATGCCACCCGCGCGGCCGTGGAAGAAGGCATCGTCCCCGGTGGCGGTGTAGCCCTGTTGCGCTGCATGGATGCGCTGGATAATCTGGATGTGTCTGAAGCCCAGCAGGTGGGAGTGAATATCCTGCGCCGCGCCCTGGAGGAACCGATTCGCCAGATCAGCGCCAATGCCGGTGTGGAACCTTCCATTGTGGTTCAAAAAGTGCGGGAAGGCAAAGACGACTTCGGTTACGATGCCCGCAATGACCGGTATGTCAATCTGTTCGAAGCCGGGATTATCGATCCGACCAAAGTGGCTCGGGTGGCCATCGAAAATGCGGCCTCTATCGCCGGACTGCTGCTGACCACAGAAGCCGCCATAACGGAAATCCCCGAAAAGGAGCCACCCACTCCTCCCATGCCTGATCCGGGAATGTATTAATCCCGACAGGAACTGGTTCTCTGCCCCCCGTGGGAAACTGCGGGGGGCTTTTTTTCTCCTTGCTTGACTGCACTCGAAACCACTGGGTAAATTCAATCTCATATGGATGTAATTCGACTCAAAAACATGGTTTTTTACGGGTACCATGGTGTCAGTGATACGGAAAAGGATCTGGGTGGAAAATTCGAAGTGGATTTGGAACTCTTCCTGCCTCTGAAAAAACCGGGGCAAACGGATTCTTTGAAGGATACCCTGGATTATGTAGCCATTTATCAAACCGTTGGCGCCTGTACCCGCAACCAGAAGTTTTATCTGATAGAAGCACTGGCGGAAACCATCGCCAGAACCCTGCTCACCAACTTTCCGCTGGACCAATTGGTGGTGCGGGTCCGGAAACCCCACGCCCCGATACAGGGTGTCCTGGATTCCGTGGAGGTAGAGATCAAACGGAACCGGGATTATTATGTCTAATCCGGTGTATTTCGGATTGGGATCGAACCTGGGGGACCGGGAAGAAAACCTGGCAAGTGCCATAACGGCTCTGGGCACCCACCCGGAAATCCATGATCTGGTGAGCGCTTCGTTTTACCAGACCCAACCGGTGGGTAATCCCGATCAACCTGATTTTATCAACACCGTCATTCGGTACGAGGTGGACTGTGATCCGGTCCAACTGCTGGATATTACCCAGCGTACCGAAACCATGTTGGGGCGTCCCCGCGATCATCAGTCCGACGCTCCCCGGACCATTGACATCGATATTTTGGTGTTCGATGATTTGATCATCTCTACTGCTGAATTGAAAATCCCTCATCCCCGGATGGCCGCACGCCGGTTTGTATTGGTTCCGCTGGCCGAAATTGCGCCCGATTTGGTCGTCCCCGGGTGGAACCAAACCGTTACCGACCTGCTGCGACTTTGCCCGGACAAATCCCGGGTGGTGAAATACCATTTGATGAAGAACGCATGAGACATTTGTATTACGTGGCCGTGGAAGGTCCCATCGGGGTAGGAAAAACCAGCCTGGTGAAAAAAATGGCTGAAAAATTGCATGCCCGCATGGTGCTGGAAGAATTTGAGGACAATCCGTTCCTGGCGGATTTTTATCGGGAACCGGAACGCTATGCCTTTCAGACGCAACTGTTCTTTTTATTGCAACGGTACCGGCAACAACAGGAATTGCGGCAGGTGGATATGTTTCACAATCTCCTCATTACGGACTATATGTTTGTCAAAGACCGGCTGTTTGCTTCCCTGACCCTGAACGAGAAGGAAATGAATCTCTATGATACGGTGGCCAACCTGTTGGAACGGAATGTGTTGAGTCCGGACCTGGTTATTTACCTGCAGGCGGACACCGACACCCTGATGGCCAATATCGAAAAACGGGGTCGTCCGTACGAAGAAAACATGTCATACGAATACATCGATGCCCTGAATCAGGTGTATAACGAATTTTTCTTCCGGTACCAGGAGACTCCGCTCGTCATCATCAACACCAACAACATCGATTTTGTGCATAATCCCAAGGATTTGGAAGAGGTGATCCAGATCATCCGTCAGCCCATCTCCGGAACCAAATTTTTTAATCCCACCACCAGTTTTTAATGCTCAAATACCTCCTATTGGGAATTTTACTCTATCTGGGATGGCAATGGATTCAGCGGGCCGGAGGAATCGAAATCAAACGCCGGCAACCCACGTCCGGAGATACCCATTCCAAATATTCTAAAATGGACATTCGTGATGCTGAATTCAAGGATCTGAACGACGATGAACATTCATAAACCTGACCCGTCCTCGGCGACCCGTCTGGACTGGGGCTTGTTTCTGCTGCGGGTGATATTCGGCCTTTCCTTCATCTTGTATGGTAGTGGTAAGCTACTGGACGGTCCGGAACGTTGGACCGCCCTGGGTCAGATGGGTCCGGGTTCCCTGGGCATTCACGTTCTTCCTGCTTTTTGGGGATTCCTGGCCGCGGCCTCGGAATTTGGGGGAGGCCTCTGCCTGCTGCTGGGAATTTGTGACTGGAGAGTGCTGATATTTCCCATCCTGACTCTGGCCGTCGCCATCGGCTTTCATCTGGTTTCGGGCAAAGGATCTCCCTGGCATGCCCTGGAAACCATGTCAGTCTTTGTTACCCTGTCCCTGACCGGATCGGGTGCCCTCACCTTTTTTCATTTGGAAACACAAACATGAAAGCCGTCCGAATCCATGCTCATGGTCCTGTGGATGTCCTCCGGGTGGACAAAATTGAACGACCAAAACCGGGTCCCAAGGAAGTCCTGATCCAGATG